>QMXU01000174.1 GCA_003662305.1 Candidatus Hecatellales archaeon | reverse complement strand
TCTCTTATGTGTGAGGATGCCGAAACATGATGGTTAAATGGTTCATCGGCTTCGACGTTGTAATGGGGCTCATCTGCGCCTTTGCCGCCTTTGCCGTCAGCTACTATGCTGGTAAGGCTTTCAGGCTTACCTCCGAAAGGCTTCTCCTCTTCCTCAATTTAAGCTTCGCCCTGCTGGGCGTCGGCCTTTTAACCGACAGCCTCATAACGCTTTACGTTTACGGGCAAATCCTTTTAGGTGGGTCTGCACCCGGGAGAACTCTTCTCCTCGTAGGAAACACTATCTTCTCGGTTTCGGAGATAGCTGCCTTCAGCCTTCTCGCCTACCTGTATGCACGCCAGACAGCCGCCCTAGGAACGCTGGCAGCAGCTCCCATACGCTACCTTTCCAAAACGTATAATCCTGTGGCTGAAACAGTTCTCGTCTTCCTCTTAGGCTACATAACTCTTCAGGCTTTAACCAACTACGGGGTGAAGAGGGAAGCAGATTCTCTCCTCGTCTTCTCAGGCTTCTGCTTCATTCTCATAGGCCACTGCTGCCTCCTGCTGATTTTCCTTTCACCCTTCCTCTACGTGGCTGCCTACCTTTCCCAGCTGGTAGGCTTCCTATGCTTCCTCGCCATGCTCTTAAGGTTGGGTAGGAGAGGGCCGTGAAGGAAACATCCGAATAACCGGTCTAAAATGAAAATCTACGTTGACATACTTGAGAGCATCAGAAAGGAGGGCGGCAAAGCCCGCTTCACCAAAATACTTTACAGTGCAAACCTCTCCTACCACAGGCTTCAGAAATACCTCACCCAGCTTGAAGAGAAAGGCCTCCTAACCAAGCTCAAAGACGCTGAAAGCGACATAACATGATACGAACTCACAGAGAAAGCCTACAGGCTCCTAGCAGAATTCTGGAAATCAAGCGGCTTCTAGACGCCTTCGGCCTCTCAATTTAACTTAACTATTAAATCACCCGGCTTCTATTGAAAATACCAGCTTAGTTAATGAGTGGTGCTCCGGCCGGACCTTAAACCTCAAGTCTAATTCACCCCTGAAATTTGGCGTAGGACTTTGGGTGTGAGGTTGTATTTTGATAGGACGTATTCTTCGATTACTTTCTCTGGGTCTATTTCCGTGTCTTCGAAGGCTCTGGCCACCGCCGCTTTAAGGACTTTAAACTTGTTCTCTATTACTGTTCTTCCAAATTTTAGCCTTGAGTATTGGATGCGCATGTATTCGACCTTTGAGCTGTCAAAGTAGTTGTCTTGGCTTCCGGGCAGGATGTGGCCCATGAAGAACTCCTGAATCTTTACGTCCAAGTTTCCACCGTCTATTAATGTGCTGTGGAGGATGGTTTCGAAGGCCTTGCGTAGGCAGTGAGGGTGAACGGCCTTCCACTGGCCTATCCCAGCCCTCCTGGCAGCCTCTTTGACTAGGATTTGGAGTTCCCTTGCGGTGAGGGGCTTTTTACTCCTCAAATATTTGGGTATTTGGTTGTACTCAGAGCAGAATAGAGGCTCGGAATCTTCTATTCCACCGTATTTCTCCTCTCTCTCCTTGAGGTAGAGCCTTATGGCCTCTGTGGCCTCGTCGCATGTGAAGGTGTAGTATGGGATTCCTCCCTTACATGCGGTGGGTACAACCTCCTTCATCTCAGGATAGATAGGTATCATTAAATTGGTGCGTCCGCTCTTCAGTTCCTCCGCAATATCCTGATAGCGCAGGGCCCTCAAAGTTGAGTTGCGTAGTCCAGTGCTGAATAGGGTGAGAATTATGGCTCTATCTCTAAGGGAGCAGGCTGAATCCGCCATCCTATAAATCTCTGATTTGGTTGGAATGTATTCTGGGGTGATCCTGAAGCGGCGTGGTACATGGTAGGTTTCTAGCTCTAGGGCTTTTGCACGCTTAAAACCATTAACGGTAAAAAAGACCTTTAGAATTGTTATTGCTAAGTTGGCATACCTAGGCGAATTGTCTCTTAAACTGTCTGCATAGCACTGAATGGCTTTCATTAATTGGCTCGCTGTATTGCATAACATTCTCTGCATACGTCAAAAGAGTCATTTGGCCAGTTCTTTGCGGTCTGTCATTTACCGCTTTCTTTGTAGGTCGGGGATTAGGGGTGGAAGCAATTCCAGGAGTTTTTACTTCTTTAGTGTAGTCTACTCCTAGCCTCGCATTTTGCAGGACTTCTAAAATCCTTTGAAGAAGTGAAAGCCTATCCTCCTTTTGAAGATTTAATAGTTGGGCGGCATTTACTCCGAGGAGTTTAGCCACCACCGTTTCAGGGTTGTTAGGGTTAAAATTTAGTTTGCTATATTCTTTTCGTAGCTCCTCGACTTTGGTCTTATCGTAGTAGGCATCCTGGCTGCCGGGGAGTTTGTGGCCCATTAGGATTTCTTGGGTTTTTACGTCTAGTCTTGTTCCGTCGATTCTTTCTGAGCGTAGGATGTAGTCGTAGGTCTTTCTTAAGCAGTGAGGTGTGACTTGTATCCAATCTTTTATTCCGGCTTTTCTGGCGGCTTCCTTGACTATAACT
>QMXU01000173.1 GCA_003662305.1 Candidatus Hecatellales archaeon | reverse complement strand
CCTCCCAGAGCCGCTGCGATGGCTGCGGTTGCTATGGCTGCACTGCTTAAAACCGGCAGCCCGTTTCCGGCAGTCGAATATTTCTCCTCATATTTTGGAATGGGGGTAAGCGGCTCAAGTCTTCCTGGAAGCTTAGGCTTAGGAAGCTTAGGCTGGGTGAAGGGTTCAAACCTGTCCGGGAAGTCGGGCTCCGTGCATCCTATGCATGGACCGCCACTATTAGGGCATCCTCCAATCCCGTTAATCCATCCTCTCTCAGGCACATCGCACCGGGCTAGGGGGCCCTTGCATCCCAGCTCAAACATGCAGTAGGGCTCACCGAACTCCTTAGAGAAAACGGATTCAGCGAAGAATGTAGCCCTAGGACAGTGTTCATGAGCCAGATACTTGTAAATGTAAGTTGGACGGTTGAACTCGTCTAGGACCGGAGGAGAGAGCAAGCCCTTGTAGGTTAGAATCAAATGGGCGAGCACGTCGATAATCCAGTCTCCATGCGGGGGACATCCTGGAACGTTTATAACAGGCAGTCCCGCCGAGCTCACCCAGTCTCTCCCCAGAATATCCCAGCATCCCTTAGCTCCAGTCACGTTTCCCCTGGCGGCAGGTATTCCGCCGTAGGCGGCGCAGGACCCTACAGCCACCGTGGCTATAGCCCTAGGGGCAAGCCTTTTAAGCCAGTTTTCCATGGTTTCAATCTGCCCGTTCCTCTCGCTTATCATACACCAGAAGCCTTCTCCCGCCAGGCTTTCACTCTGAACAGAGCCTTCCACAACCAGCACGAAGGGGTCTAAAGCTCCCTCCTCAGCCTTTCTCAAGGCTTCAACAGCGTCCTCACCCCAGTCAGCCATGATGGTCGGATGGAAATCTATTGAAACCGTTCCGGCTCCAGGGAAAACCCCGCTGACAACGTCTACGATGTCAGGGTAGGTTGTGTTCAAAAGTGCAATACTGCAGCCCGTGCAGCCTGCACCCTGAAGCCAGATGAGGTGCAGGCTTCCCTTCTGAACTTCTGCGAAAGCCTCTTTGACCAGGTTAAGCTTGCTCATTATCGGGGGGACAGAGGCAGCCACAAGCATAGCTTTCAGAAAGGTTCTCCGTCCTAAACCCACCTGAACCCACCTTTGCTTTCAAAAAGCCGGAAAGGATATTAATTTTTTCATACGGGCTTTCGGCTATTCCTGCAAGATTTCAAGTAGAACTAGGTAAAGCAGCTTCGGCAGGCTTCTTCTTACAGGCTTGGAAAGCCCTATGGAGTACTCTTCAACCCTGGAAGGCTCGCAGCCCATAATGACTATGTCGGATGGTAGAAAGCCGAGCAGCTTGTTCAAGCGGAGAATTTCAGGTATACCCGTTTCATGCAGGCTGAACGTTTCCTCCAAAGTTTCCCCCTCAAGCTTTCCTGTTTCAGGTCTGAAGCGGTGGATGGTTCCAGGGTTGGAGCCGCGTTTAACCGTGTCGATGAAAATTATTTTGTCGTAGTCTTTCAGCCGGTCGGATATCAGGTTGTGGGGGGCGGAGCCTAGGTCTTCAACTTCAACCCAGGGGGGAAGTTTCATGCTCTCTAGAACCTTCACGGCGGTTGGGCCTAAGCCGTCGTCTCCCCTGAGAAGGTTTCCAACCCCAACTATGAGGGTTCTCCTGGGCTTACCAGTCTTCTCCATGTTTTAATCCTTCCTTAAGCCTTGAGGGGGAACCCCGGCCCACGGGGGACTAGAAGAGGTTTCATCCTAAAAATTTTTGATTGTTAGATGCGAATGCTCATCTGAGGAAGATGGCTTCCAGCAGTTCCCCTGTTGAAAGGTATGTAGGAGACCCTCTCTGGCCTCTTCTCGTAGAGGCTGTTAAGGCTTTACCATCCTACCCCTACCATAAAGACTACGTTAGAAGCGTGCTGCTCCGTGACAACCCCAACATAACCCCTGAAGAAGTTAAGATAAGGCTTGGAATCCCGCTGGGGGAAGCCATCGTAATCCTGCACGAGCTTTCCAAGGAAAAGAAAGATTAAGCCAGCCCCTCCCTATGGTAGATTCCCCTGTAAAGCCTTCTGGAGGGCTTGCTAAGCCTTAAAAAGACAAGCTGGCCTATCCTCGCGTTAAGCTTAAGCCTGATACCGTGAGGGTTGTAAACGTTCAGAAGCCCCTGTCCTCTCCCCCGGTATCCCGGGTCCCATACAGCCGTGTACAGGATGGCTCCGCTTCTCATAAGGCTTGACCTCGGAAAGATTAAAGCTGAAAGGTCGGGTGGAAGCCAGACCTCCTCGTTATAGCGTACCAGGTATGCCCCGCTTGGAAGCCTTGTAAACCTTTCCGCTGAAAGCCTGATGGGCTTGAAGGATGGAAGCTTCCGGTCTTCATCTTCAAATCCAAGGCTGCCGAAGCCTTTGAAGCTGAAAACCTCGGCGAGGGTAAGCTCGAAGCCTGCTGGCTGCAGCTGCCTTTCAAGGTTTATGTAGCCTGACACAAGCGGTTTCGGAGATTCTATAAGCTTCCTGATTTCACTGTCCGAAAGTATTGAAGCCATCCTGGGCTCGCCTTGAAT
>QMXU01000172.1 GCA_003662305.1 Candidatus Hecatellales archaeon | reverse complement strand
GACGCCCTTTTCCATAGCTATGAGGATGATATCATTAAAAAGCTCCTCATAGACCTTGAGACCACAACTTTGCATAAGCCGGTTTTTGAACAGGGTTAGGGTAGAGTGGTCAGGTGCTTTCTCGTCAACACCTAAGCCCACGAAGAACTTGGCCGGCAGATTCTCATTGACTGTCGTTTCTACCTGTCTTTCTGAAATCTTGTACAGGTAAGAGATAAGCAGCATCTTCAGCATCATGGTAGGTGGGTAGGGCGCTTGCCCTATCTTGCCTTTACCCCTGTAGTGCTTAAGAAACTTCTCAGTATAGCTCTCCCAGTCTATCAATTCTTTAAGTTTCACCAGGAAATGGTCTTGCGGTATCACCTTCTGGTAGAGAAAATTGCCGAAAAAGGAGCCCATGGTGGTCTCTTTACATCTGGTCTTTGCCATACTCAGAACCTCCAGCTTTTTACTCTAGTATAGTAGCTTTCAGCCCATCTGGCTATTTCTCCAAGAGGTTTTTAACAAGAGTTGCTAAACACTCTCCTTCGGACTAGACCACATTTGACATCTTCGTCTCTGTTGCTCTATTATGTTCAGCTAGAGCAAAGATGACTCTACAAAATGCACCTGAATCAGCTTCAGCCGATCGCGGTCTAGGCCAGGTTGCCACTGAATTCCTGCTAAATTTAGCCTCAGAGCAAAGACTAAAGGCTCATCAAGAGATAAATAAATTTGTACGCTGGTATGGAGAAAATCGCCCGATTAGTAAGCTTACTATTCCCGAGGTAGCTAGCTACGCTGAACAGATTAGTCCCTCAGCTATTGAAGCGGCTGAAAAACTGAGCATAATCAAAGCCTTTCTTACTTATGCCTACAAACAAAGTTTAACAAGGGCAAATCTGGCGCCTCATCTCAAGACCAAGAAAGCTTTGCCAAAAGCAACCGCCACAAAGCAATACGCTCATAGAAAAGTTACCCTGACCAGCCAGGGTTACGCCGATTTGAAGGCTGAACTCGCTGCTCTTAAAAATGAGCGTCCCCGCGTAGCACAAGAACTACAAAAGGCAGCAGCCGACAAGGATTTCCGAGAAAACGCACCCTTTGAGGCTGCTCGAGAGTATCAGGGGCAGCTAGAAGCACGCATCAGAGAACTCGAATCAATCCTGAAGACAGCAACTCTAGTAGACGCACCTGATTCTGATACGCACGAAGTGACTTTCGGTGATACTGTGGTGCTTCGGGACCTAGTCTCAGGTGAGGAAGTAAACTACACACTGGTCGACGCCAGCGAAGCTAATCCACTGGAAGGTAAAATCTCTACCGCCTCACCCATGGGACAAGCGCTGCTAGGACGGACCAAGGGGCAAAAGGTTGAGGTCAAGGCACCAGCTGGCATTCTCCATTACCAAATCGAAGATATCAAACACCGCTAGCAAAAGCCGGCTGCTGTAATACCACAGAGCCTGCTCAACATAAATAACAACCGATTGGCTTGTAAGACACTCTCTAAGTGAGTTAACGTGGCTCTCAATTGCGAGGGCTACCACAGAATCGGCTGGACTTATATGGGCGGCAAAGCGATAGTAGTACATAGATGACTAAGGTAAACCCAGATTAGGAGTTGACCGGCAAAAGGTCTTAATATTTCACTTGGCAGTAGTAGGCAACATCAAAACAGGATAGTCTAGTCTAAATCGTAGAAGGAGGTACAGATGGATTTCGAGCTTACTGATGAACAAAAGGCACGCAGAAAGGAGTTCTTTGACGCTTGCAAAGAGTTAGAGAAGTTGAAGCCGCTGAGGTTGGTAGGGATAGAAGGTGTTTTCGAATACGACGAGTGTTGGGAATTCCACTTACACTGTGCTAGACAGTTTGCCCAAAAAGGATGGCTTTCCCTCGCCTGGCCTCCTGAATATGGCGGCACGGGAAACATGATGGACAGGGTCCTCTTTGCCGAAGCCAGGGGATATCATGGTATCCCTGGTGTGGATATCTTTGGTGTGGGGATGCTTGCGCCCACTCTTATACAAGCCGGAAGCGAGGAGGTTAAAAAGGAATTCCTGCCACCGATTGCACGGGCAGAGGTTATGTGGTGTGAGCTATGGAGTGAACCCAATGCCGGCTCAGATTTAGCCGCCCTGTCCACAACTGCAATAAGGAAGGGCGATGAATATATCATAAATGGCCAGAAGACCTGGAACACAGGAGCCCACCGTGCTGACTGGGGCTTCGGAGTGTTCAAGACAGACCTAAACGCCAGGAAACACCACAATCTCACCTTCATTCTGCTAGATATGAAGACTCCAGGCATTACAGTGAAGCCTATTCGCTACATGGACGGTGATTCACCATTCTGCGAGGTCTACTTTGACGATGTTCGTGTTCCAGCTAAAAACATCGTAGGTCAGGAAAACGAAGGATGGGCAGTAGTCAATACGCTTGCTGGCTTCGAGAGATCCAGCCTTACCGAAATCATGAGCTTGGTCCGTGCCCTGGAGGAACTGGTGAAATTCTGTAATGAGACGAAGCGAAACGGACAGCCCTTGTCCAGAGACCCGGTCATACGCAACCGCATCGCTCAATTAGCCTGTGAACTAGAAGCAGCCCGTGCT
>QMXU01000171.1 GCA_003662305.1 Candidatus Hecatellales archaeon | reverse complement strand
CCCACTAGGGATACAGTTTCGTATTCTTTAAACTTTGCTATCAGAAGCCTTACGTTGGGGCTTCCAAAAAATTGGACGGTTAACCCTATGAAAATAAACGTTTTTAGGTCTTATTTCAGGGTTTTAGCCAATTCTAGGAGGCTTCTCTCAGCTTCAAAGTCAGCTTCTTTTTGAAGGAAAACGGATGTTAAGGAGAGTTTACCATACCTCGAAGATAAGTATTCAGCAAGTATTCTCGTTATGTTCACGTTTTTATAGCCCAGGAGAATGCTGGAGCCTCCCAGGCCTGGAGGCTGGAGGGATGCTTTCGGGAGGGCTAAGGCCAAAGTTCCAAGCTTGGGCCCTCCCTCCTCGAAGAAAAAGCTGACGACGGCGTTTTCTAATTCTAAAAGGTAAACCGTGAAGGTTCTTCCCTGCTTGCTTAGGGTTTCACAGCGTATTTTGGGTTCCATTCCAAAAGGCATTAAACAGTAGTGGCTTATTAAGTTGAAGGGGGGAGCGGCCCTGCGATGAAAGGTTTAGCTGCACGAAGGAAATGGATGGCGGAAATTTTGGAGGCGCTGAGGGAAAGGTTCGGCCCCATGAAGCATAGGCTTGAAGACCCTTTCGAGCTTTTGGTGGCCGCCATCCTAAGCCAGCATACCTCTGACGTTAACAGTGAAAGAGCCTTCGAGAGGCTAGAGAAGGCTGCGGGCAGGCTTAACCCTGAGTTTCTCGCCGGAATGAGTGAAAGGGAAATCGCCAAGCATATTCGATGTGCCGGACTTGCCAAGGTTAAAGCTGGAAGGCTCAGGCAGGTTTCCAAGAAAATCGTTGAAGAGTTTAACGGAGACCTTTCAAAGGTTTTAAGGAGGCCTGTGGAGGAGGCGAGAAGTCTTCTTCTAAGCTTTCCAGGGGTAGGCTTCAAGACGGCTGATGTGGTTTTAGCCTTCTCAGCGAAGGCCCCGGTTATCCCCGTCGACACCCACCTTTTCACCTTAGCCAGGCGGCTGGGAGTTTCAGATTCTAAAAACTACGATGAGGTGAGGGCTGCCTATGAGCGGCTCATACCGGAGGGAGGCCGAGCTGAAGCCCACCTCCTCCTCTTAAACCTCGGCAAGAAATACTGTTCAGCTCGAAACCCTAAATGCCGTGAATGCCCGGTTAGGAGGCTCTGTCCTTCAGGGAAAGCTTATCATAAACTTTGACATGTCAGCGGCTGCGGAGGCGTTTCCTTTCATCTTTTACAGCTATAGGGCGGGGGTTCTCTAACCCTGTTCCGGGAAGCCTCCTGCCTCCAGAGGGTTTCAACCCTTATTTTATCTGGGCTCCGTCTAAGTTTTAGGGGGGTTGAGTTGAAGAAGATTAGAGGCTGGGATAGAGAGAAGCCTCTGGCCAGCCGTATAGGGGGAAGACTATCAGAGGTTTTCGCTAGGAAGCCTCCGCTGAAAGACAGGGTTGAAGAGTCCATTTACAAGCTTAACTCCATAAGGGACAGGCTGAACGAGTTCCTCAGCAAGCTTGAGCATAGAGATAAGGAGTACCTGGAAAAATGTATGGGAGCCTACTCGACAGGCGACGAGGACAGAGCCAAAATTTACGCCAACGAGTGCTCGGAAATCAGGAAGATGGTGAAAATAATTCTGGGAAGCCAGCTGGCCGTAGAGCAGGCAGCCCTACGCCTTGAAACAATCCAAGCGTTCGGCGACACCGCAGCAGCCGTAGCCCCCGTATCGAAACTGCTGAAATCTTTAAAGGGGCGGCTTGAAAAAGTTCTGCCAGACGTTTCCTACCAACTTGGAGAAGTTGACAGGTCCCTAGGCAGCCTCCTCACAGAGTTTGGAGAGGCCTCCCCCATAGACGAGCAGAACCTCCAGCCCCTAAGCGGGGAAGCCGCAGAAATTCTGAAGGCCGCCAGCCTCCTAGCCGAGCAGAAGACCAAGGAGAAGTTTCCAAGCCTCCCAGTGGAGGCCGACAAACCCCGCTCAACCCCCTCTAACCTAAACCTTTAACACCCCCTGCAGGAAGCTTTAGGGTTAACCTTGAAAGAGGAGAAAGCAGCTAGGCAGGGTAAACGCTTCAAAAGGCTTGGCTTAGGCGGAACCTTCGACCTCCTACATAGGGGGCATGAACACGTTTTAAGGCTGGCCTTCCAGCTGGCAGAAAAAGTGGTTTTAGGGCTTTCAACCGACGGGCTGGCCTCTGGAATCAAGAAGAGGAAAATCACCCCATACCAGGAACGTAGGAAACGGCTTGAGAGTTTCCTTGAAAGAGAAGGCTTGACAGGCAGAGCTGAAATAGTCCCCATAAGCAGCAGGCTTGGAACAGCCGTCGAAGACCCTGAAATGGACGCTGTCCTCGTAAGCCGTGAAAACCTTTCCAGAGCCTCCATGATAAACGAGGAGAGGAAGCGTAGAGGCTTAAAGCCTGTGGAGGTTGTCTCCTTCGAGAAGGTTCTAGCCGAAAACGGCAGACCTATCTCCGGTGCCAGGATAAGAGCTGGAGAAATAGCCAGGCGGGGGGCAGTCCTCCGGAAGGCTAAGGCGGGGGGAGGCTCCTAGAAGAGATAAGCCTACGCTCCTCCTCGGAGAGCAGGAAGTCTTCAAGCAGGTCTTTCAGCT
>QMXU01000170.1 GCA_003662305.1 Candidatus Hecatellales archaeon | reverse complement strand
GGGTTTGAAAGCGGGTCCCAGCGGATTTTAAACATACTTAGAAAGCCTGCCTCCGTTGAGGAGAATCTGAAGGCTGTGGAAGTTTGCAAGAAGGCAGGGCTGATCGTGGTCGGCTCCTTCATGATTGGGAATCCGACGGAGACCATGGAGGACATTAAGGCTACTGTGAAGTTCATAGAGAAGGTTAAAGACAGCCTTGACATGTTCGGCGTTAATGTGACAACTCCCTACCCTGGAACTGAGCTTTGGAACATCTGCCTTAAGAAGAGGCTAATCCCGGAAAAGTTTTCATGGTCAGATTTCACCCAAGATAAAACCTCCATTCTCGCCTGCGAAAACTTTTCAGGAGATGAACTTCAAAACTTGGTGCTGGAGATTTTCAGCATGCAGAAGATTAGTCTTTCAAGGATTTGGAGGAAAAGCCTTTTATGGCTTCCTTGGGAGGTGCTCCTTTGGGGTTTACGCCATCCAGGGAAGACTTTCAAACTGCTTTTCAAGGTTGTCTTCGAAGGGAGAAAATAATAAGGAGGTGCCCTACTTAACTTTTAAGGGTGTTCGGGGTTAGGCGGTTTAAGGCTTAAGCTTAAATATCTTCTCTTTTACTTGAAACGCCGAAAGCTTAGAGAGCTATATAATTATGGTTGGATGTATGCGTTATGGTGGAATAGGACTTTAGGAAGGCTTATCCTTAACAGGATTCTTCCAGCATTACGCTGGGAGATTTACCCTCCATTCTTGGAGATTGAGCCTACAACCGTGTGCAACCTTAAATGCGTCATGTGCGAGCATACCTACTGGAGTGAGCCTCCCAGAAATATGACTTTTGAAGAGTTCAAGGCTATAGTGGACCAGTTTCCAAGGTTGAAGTGGCTTGGCCTTACAGGCATAGGCTCAAGCTTTCTTAACAAGGATTACCTGCGAATGATAAAATACGTCAAATCCAGGGGAGTCCTCGTGGAGATAGTTGACACCTTCAACCATGTGGACGAGGAAACCTTGAGAGAGCTTATAGGCATAGAGCCAGACATACTCTTCGTTTCAGTTTACGGTGCAACCAAGGAAACCTATGAGAAGGTCTGCGTTGGAGGAAACTTCAGCCGGGTGATGCAGAACATTGAAACCTTCGTTAAGCTTAAGAAGGAGATGAAAACCCTCCTCCCAGTCCTTAACTTCCACTATATCGTTTCAAGGCTTAACCTAGGAGAGGTAGCCTCGTTCCTGAAGTTTGTGCAAGACCTGGATTCTGAAGTTGGAGAAGTGCTTATCACGCCTTTACTTCACAGCTTCAAAGAGGTTGAAGGCTTAAGAGTTGAACTGGACGGGAGGCAGATCGACTTTTTTAAGCGGGAGGCTGAAAGGCTTGGGGTGCGCTTAGACTATAATGTGGCTGTTCCCCGAGGCGAGAGGGCTCCTGTCAACCACTGTGTAGAGTGGATTATGCCCTTCATATTTGTGACAGGTCATGTAATTCCATGCTGTGCTGAGAATGAGGCCAACGCCAGAGAGTTCCAGAAGAAGACAAGCATGGGCAACGTGTTCAAGCAGAGTTTCCGGGAAATATGGTATGGGGAGAAGTATAGGAGTCTTAGGAAGATGCTTAGGGAGGGAAAGGTTCCTCCGCCCTGCGTAAACTGCCCGATTTACAGAGTGGAAAGCTTTAAAGCTTAAACTATTGGTTTGAATTTTGAGGGGGCGCAATGGGTCTTCAAGAAAGCATCGTATACGTTATTCCAGCTCGCAACGAGGAGAAACAATATAGGCTCAACGCTTAGAGAGGTTAAAGAATTCTGCAGCCGCATAATAGTTGTGGATGACGGCAGCAGGGACGATACGGCTGCTGAAGCTGAAGCGGGAGGAGCCCGCGTGGTTTTCCATGGTAGAAGCCGGGGGGTTGGAGCAGCCTTAAAAACAGGGTTGAAGGAGGCTTTAAAGCTCAGCCATGTGGAGTACGTGGTAACCCTGGATGCTGACGGCCAGCATGACCCATCTGACATTCCAAGGCTGCTTAAGCCTCTTATCGAGGGAAAAGCCGATATGGTCATAGGTTCCAGGCTTCTTACAGAGCCTTCAAGCATGCCCAGGCATAGGCTGCTGGCGAACAAGTTGCTCTCGTGGCTTACGACTAAGGCCTGCGGGCTTAAGGTTTCAGACAGCCAGTCCGGCTTCAGGGCATATAACAGGAGGGCTGTTGAAACCCTGCTGAACGGTTTCCGAGAAAACTATAGTTGGGCTTCGTCTGTGGTTATAGAGTCGGCTAGAAGAGGGTTGAAGGTGGCTGAAGTCCCTATAGAGGCAATCTACTTTAAGGGGAGCAGCACGGGAGCCGGCTTGAGGGTTATGCTCAGAATACTATTTTTCCTACTTTCAGAGGTTTTCCTTCAAGGTTTCAGGTGAAAAGTTTTATTTGTTTGGATTCCGCTGGATAGTTTTGTGAGGCTTCCGCAGCTTTTCTACTCTCAGACATAGGCAGTGTAAAGGCTTGGGCACAGTCATTGCCACGGTGATCTTCATATAGTTGACCTGGCGGTGTCAGCTTGAGAGGCTAGTTTTATGGTGGTTTTGTTTGGGTGGGGTGGGATTGGAGTTGCCTCCGATGGTTAAGCTTGCGTTGACCTGGCCATGGCTCGGCATAATCGCCTCCAAG
>QMXU01000169.1 GCA_003662305.1 Candidatus Hecatellales archaeon | reverse complement strand
CTGAAGTAGTCCTCTGTCCCGGGAGGACTGTTAACCAGGGTGTGAAGCACAGGAGGCATGCCGGAAAGCACCGTCACCCCGTACTGGGCGGTCAGCTTTAGGTACGCTTCTAGGTTGAAACGTTCCATTATTATGAAGGTTCCTCCAGCCTTCAGCACGGATATACCCCAGCTTACACCCACATGGGCCATAGGATAGAAGCCCAGGTAGACATCGTTTTCGCTCAGCCCTAGAACCCAGCCTTCAGCTTCAACGGCAGCCATCCAGTTCCCATGGGTGAGCATGGCGCTCTTAGGCAGGCCGGTAGTTCCAGCCGTGTACTGAAGCTGGCATAAATCGTCGAACCCGCAGTTTTCAGCCCTCAGCCCTGAAGGCGACTCTTCAACCAGGCTTTTCCATGAAACTGTTTCGCCTTCTATGTCTTTACCGCCTACGATGACCACATTTCGGAGGGCTGGCATTTCAGGTTTAAGCGGGAGGATTACTTCTCTGTAGCCCTGCTCGTTCGTGATTACCATGCTTGACTCGGAGTTTCTGATGATATGGGTTACCTCATGCTTTTTCAGGATGATGTTAGCTGGAACGCATACTCCGCCTATCCGCCAGGTGGCGAAATAGCTTATGAGGGTTTCAGGGCAGCTTGGCAGGTAAACGCAGACACGGTCTCCCTTTTTAACGCCAAGCCTTTTAAGCCCGTTTCCAAGCCTGTTAACCACATTCAGCAAGTCCCGATACGTGTAATATTCGTTGCGTGCCGGGAAAACCAGAGCCCTTTTAACCGGGAAATAATGGATGTTAACGTCTAGAAAGGTAGTGAAGTTCGGCATTTTCCATGCCTCCAGGCTACTGGTGAAGTATGAGAAAGCTGCCATTTAAATTTTTCAACGTGGAAAACAGTTAGCCCCTGGGGTTATATGCCTATGTAGGCCTTCTTTATTTTTTCATCTCTCATGATTTCCTCTTTGCTGCCGCTTGCTATGATACGCCCGTTTTCCAGCAGGTATACCCTCTGAGCCAGCTTTAAGGCGTAGTGAATGTTCTGCTCGACTAGGAGAATCGTAACGCCCTCCCTGTTTATCTGCTCCAGAACGTTTAACACCTTCTCCATGGGGATAGGCCCAAGGCCTGTGGAAGGCTCGTCCAGCAGCAGCATTTTAGGGTTAGACATTAACGCCCTCCCGATGGCGAGCATCTGCTGCTCTCCGCCGCTCAAGGTTTCCGCAAGCTGGTTTCTACGCTCCTTCAGGATGGGAAACATGCTGTAAACTTTTTCAAGCATTTCGTCTATATGCCTTTCAGCTTCAGGCGTGTAGGCTCCGAGCATGAGGTTTTCTAGGACGGTCATGTCTGGGAAAAGCCTTCTCCCCTCCGGCACATGGGATATACCCTTCTCAACTATCTTGTATGGAGGCAGCCGGTCTATTCTGTCTCCGAGAAATCTTATCTGCCCTGACCTTGGACGTAGAAGGCCGGAGATTGTTTTAAGCAGGGTTGTCTTTCCAGCTCCATTAGAGCCTAAAAGCACAACTCTTTCTCCTTCATCAACCCTCAGTGAGACATCCCAGAGGGCTTGAAGGCCCCCGTAGAAAACGTTTACCTGGCTTACTTCAAGCATAAGCCTTCCCCAGGTAGGCTTCGATAACCTTCCTGTCTCTGGAGATTTCTTCAGGGCTTCCGTCCGCTATCTTGATTCCCCTGTCAAGCACTATTACCCTGCCTGAAACGCTCATAATAGCCTTCATGACATGCTCAACCAGGCACATGGTTATCCCAAGCCCGTTAAGCTTTTTCAGCAGTGCAAGAGCCTCCTCTGTTTCAGCTGGGTTCAACCCTGCAATCATCTCATCTAAGAGCAGCAGTTTAGGTTTGGTTGCCAGGGCTCTTGCAAGCTCCAGCAGTTTACGTTTACCTATGGGGAGATTTTTCGCTGGGAAGTCTTGAAGCTCCTCCAGTCCTACCAGTTTAAGCAGCTCTTCAGCCTCCTTTAAGGCTTTCTTCTTGTCGTCGGTTACGGAGAAAGCTCCGACCATCACGTTTTCCATAACAGTCATGTTGGAGAAGGGCTTCACCAGCTGGAAGGTTCTTGCCACGCCTTTCCTGGAGATTTGATGAGGCTTCAAACCGGTTATGTCGCTTCCCTGAAGCTTTATGCTGCCTGAGTCTGGACGGTAGAAGCCCGTGATAAGGTTGAAAACCGTGGTTTTACCTGCTCCGTTGGGGCCTATGAGGCCTAGGATTTCTCCTTTCTCGATGTGGAAAGTTAAATTGTTAACTGCAACAAGGCCGCCGAACCTTTTAGTTAAGCCTGAAACTTCGAGGATTACCATCTTAAATAAAAAGTTTTTTATAAAGGGTAATAAGCCTTTTCTCTATTAGGAGGTGTTCAACAAGCCTTGTCTGAAAATCAGCCTTCTCGTAGAACCGCTTTAAAGGTTGCCGTTACAGCCATCGTTTGCGGTGTGGTTGCTGGTGTTGGGGGATGGTTCGCCGGCTCAGCTGCAGCGCCTCCGCCTAAAGCCGTAACCGAAACCGTAACGAAAACTGCGGCTGTCGAAACCTTTACGAAAACCGTGACTCCTCCCCCCGTCACCGTGACCAAAACCGTAACCGTAACGCCTGCCGTTAAAGAAATTAAGATAGGAACAGTCTGGCCTCTCACAGGCCCTATAGCCGCCTCAGGAG
>QMXU01000168.1 GCA_003662305.1 Candidatus Hecatellales archaeon | reverse complement strand
GCCTTAAAGCTTGGAGAGTTGCAAGTCTAGGGTCGTCGTAGCCTTTGAAGACCCCTTCCTCCATTCCGCTTTTAATTTTGGACTTGCTTAGTTCAGCTCCTGTTATGGCCAGACGGCCGTAGTGGACAGCTACCGGATACTTCCAGCCTAGGTGAGCGTAAAGGTATTTCTGGCGGACCTCGTTGGCCAGACGCTCTTTCCCCCTTACGATGTGGGTTATACCGAGCAGGTGGTCGTCGCGTCCGCAGGAGAAATTGTAGAGAGGCCAAACCCTGAAGCGGCTTCCAACTAGGGGGTGAGGCCAGCGTTCGGTGTCAACTATTCTCAGGGCAGGCCAGTCTCTCACAGCCGGGTTAGGATGAGATAAATCTGTTTTAACTCTTACCACTGCTCCGCCTTCCCTATATCTTCCGTCAAGCATCCGCTCCCATCTTTCAAGCTGGACTTCTGAGGGCTGCTCCCTGCAGGGGCAGGGTTTCCCGGCTAGGGCTAGGCTTCGGAACTTTTCAGGCTTGCAGGTGCAGACGTAGGCTCCACCCTTCTCCAGCAGCCTTTGAGCGTGCTCATAGTATATGGGAAGCCTCATGCTTTGGATGTGCTCTTCATCCCAGCGGCATCCAAGCCATTCTAGGTCCTCGCGGATGCTGTCGTAGAACTGGAGTTGAGGGCGTTTTCCCCGGGGGTCGGTGTCCTCAAACCTTAAGATGAATCTGCCCTTGTAGGCTTTAGCATACATCCACGAGATGACAGCAGCCCTGGCGGAGCCTAAATGCAGAACGCAGTCCGGGTTAGGGGAAAACCTTGTGACCACCCTACCCTCTTCCGCTTCAGGCAGAGGGGGAAGCTTCTTCTCCTCCGCCATCCTCTTCCGGGCTTCCAGGCTTTCAGGCCATCGCTCCCTCAAGATTTTAAGTTGCCTTTCAGGGGTTAACCTGTTTATTTCCTCTACTATCCTGGATGTGAGGCTGGCGACTTCTCTGGCTTGGCTTCTGAACTCAGGGTTTTCGGCTAGGATTTTGCCTAGGACCGCTTTGGGCTGGGCTTTTCCTCCATGCTGGTAGGCGTTTAGGAGGGCGTATTTCCTTACGGTTTCCTCGATGTCTGTCAAGGCTGGCTGGAAGCCTCCGGTCCTCCTTTTTATGGGGGAAACCGTCCAATATATGTTTAGAAGGCTTCCTGCTTCACCGGTTTAACAAGCCTGCTCGGCCTGTCCAGATACATGTTTATGGTCATGTGGGCGATGGAAGCCCCATAGTCAGAGATTCTCCTGAAAGCGTTGCTTACGATTCCCAGGTGAACTGCCATTTCAGGCTCTCTGGTTTCCCCGAGGATTTCACCGAAGATTTTTCCTCTTCGCTTTCGAAGGCTTCCTTTTCCTCGACGGTTTTATGAGCCTTTCTGAGGCTGTTGGTGATGAGGCTTTCGAAGGCGTTGCTGAAGATTTCCAAGGATTTCTCTCCTATGAGGTGAAGCCTTTTCACGGTGGGTTTACCGGGCTTAGCTTTCAGCTTGATGAGGGTGAGAAGGTGGCGGGCTACCTCTTCCAGGTGGTCTGCCACAGCCTCCAGATATTTGATGATAACCCTGTAGCCTATCAGGTGGCGGTGTTCCTGGACGCCTATCTTCTCCGCGATTTTAGGGTTCCTATGGGCGACGATGATTATTCTTAGGATTAGCCAGTAAAGCATGTCAGCCTCGTACTCCCTGTTTATCACCTCTCTTGCGGGATTCGGGTTAAGGGTGGATAAGGCTTCGAGAACCTCGCTGTACATGGTTAGGGTTAGGGCGAAAAGCCTTCTTATCATGGTTAAGAGGGGGATGCTTGAGGGGTCGATGGCGCATTGAAGAGTAACAGCGTTAGGCTTTTCGTCGATAATGTTTAGCCCTGCCAGTCTGAAGGCTGCCTTCCTGATGGCTGAAAGCCATTCGCCTCTGATTTTTCCGTGAGAGAAAATGGTTACCGCGTCGTAGCCCATAATGTAGCATCCCACGATAAGCCTCTCCAACAGCTTCCTTTCTCCGCAGAGGTCCATGTTTACAGCCACATGCCTCTTAGGCTTCTCTTCGGCTATGCTGACGGGGATAAGCCGAAGTGAACCATCCTTTTCGATGCTGCAAAAAACGGTGTCACCCTTTCTCAGGCCAGCCTGCTTTACCCATCTGGAAGGTAAGGAAACTGCAAGGGTTGAGTATCCTACCTTTTGAAGTTTTCTTCCCTCCAGTTTTTATTCACCTTCGATAGTATATACTAGACTTTATGATTTAAACTAAATAATTATCTCTTCTTGAGGGAAAATAACTTTGAGGTGAAAGCGGGATGATGAAAGTGGAAGTGAAAGAGGTAAACCCTCAAGAGGATAGAGAAGAAAAAATCCGCTATCTAACCGCCTACGCGAAATACTTAGAGGCGGAAGTGGAACGTCTAAGGAGGAACCTCGCCCTAAAAATGCAGCGTAGAGAAAGAATCCTCAATGAGATTTCAAGACTGCGCTCTGGAAAGTAAAAAGAAAAATTAAAGTTCTCACCGGGCAATATGCCGGTTAACTTCCACTAAGCCTTAACCCTGCATTCATTCGGTTTTCAGGTTTGATTTGGCGTTTGCCGGCTATTCGCTTGGGACCCCTTTTTATTTAGGTTTAAGCCTAAAATATTTTTCATAGAAAGAGGAGAGTATGAGAAAAATTTTATTTAGGTTGCTTGTAAGGGAATTGGAAGGGTGGAGGAAGGCTG
>QMXU01000167.1 GCA_003662305.1 Candidatus Hecatellales archaeon | reverse complement strand
GCCTTTACACCTTTGACGTGAAACACTTTAAGCCGATGCAAACCTTAGGGCTCAGACTTTTCCGATATTAAAAAATTCTGCAAACCCTTCACGAGGCTCAGGAAAAGAATGTCGAGCCTGAATATTTCCCATCGAGCCTTCTAAAACGCATACCTTACTGGGAAGGCGGCTGTGCTACTGGAGGACCTAGAGGCTACGTAACAATCCTTCCAAACGGAGATGTAATCCCATGCATGCTTCTCCAAGTCAAACTGGGAAACATCAGGGAGCAAAGCATCCGCGATATGTGGGAGAAATCGGAAACCTAGTAAAGCTGAGGAATAGAAGTCTTCTCAAGGGTGCCTGCGAAGAGTGCAAATTCAGAGACCAATGTGGAGGATGCCGAGGGAGGGCTTACGAGGCTAAAGGAGACATCCTAGCCGAAGACCCCGGTTGCTGGCTAATAAAAACCTCTTAAATCCGTAAAAGAGAGAAAAGCCTTAGATGTGAGGTGCGTAGTTCGCCTAGAACACCCCTCAAATATAGCCGTGAACCCAGCCCTAACAAGGCTACCAAGCCGATGAGGACAAGCTGGGAGAGTTAACTAATTAGGGATTTGAAAGCTAAAAGTGCATGTCCGTAAAATTATAATACTTTGTTTAACATCTGTAATATTTGAGTTGAAATGTTGCTGACAAGGAATGGGTTCGGGGTTTGGAGCTTAGTATCGAAAAGGGCCTTTAAAGCTATCTTTAATAGCCCAAGCCTAGAGGTGATTGAAAACTTTAAAAAGAAGGGTTTCTCCGACTTGAAAGAGATAGCTATCTATATTCACTTTCCTTTTTGTCATAGCATATGCTTATTCTGTCCATATGTTAGATATCCGCTAACAAAATTTGGCAACGAAATCTTCTCTAAGTATATTGAAGCCTTAAACAGTGAAATGGAAATTTATGGTTCCATGCTTAGGGAGCTAGGCCTTAAGGTAAAGGTAGCAGACGTACACATTGGTGGCGGAACCCCAAGTTTGCTTGAAGCTGAAAACTTCCAGTCTCTGAGAGAGTCTATAAGACAAAGCTTTGATGCTGAAGTCAGCCTAGCCATAGAAGCAAATCCAGACGACCTAGCAGACCAAGAGAAAGCCTTTAAACTGGCTGATGCCGGAGTTAATGAAGTAAGCCTAGGTGTCCAATCCTTTAACCCAGAAGCCTTAAGGAAGCTTGGCAGGGTTCATGGAGTTACACAGTCCGTACAGGCTATTCAAAATCTGAAAGATTCTGGCATAGGACATATTAACATTGACCTAATGTACATGATTCCAAGCAAGATCGGTCAACCCTTACAGTCCCTTAAAGAGTGGGAGGAAGATTTATCTCAAGCCTCAGAGCAACCAGTCGACGAAATTACATGTTATCCTACCTTAATAACCAATTATTCTCTAGGATGGAAACTCGTATCCAGAGGTGAAATCTCTCAGCCCAGCAAGAAAGTTTTTAAGCAGATGGTTTACATGGCTGAAGACTATTTAACCTCAAAAGGTTTTATTCCCCTTGAAATTTATGGTTATAGTAAACATTCAGACTGGAAGTATGTTACTGTTAATTATGAGATGGAGGGTTCCCTCTTAGGGTTAGGCTGTGGAGCAGCGGGCTTTGTTAATGGATATGAATACCAGAACACATGTTTCGTCCCCGACTATATAGAGTGCGTTAGGGAGAAAAAGCTTCCAATCGCAGGCATTAGAGAAGTTGACAAACTTGAACATGCCATCCGATTTGCAGTCTGCGAACTCTTCGTATGCAGATCATTAAGCTTTGATGTCTTTAAGAGGAAGTTTGGCTTAGAATTCCACGAGCTAATTGGTAAGTCTGGCTTTGGAAGATTTCTAAAGATGCTTAAGCTTCTTGGAAAGATTAAAGAAAAGCCTGAGGGGTTAGAACTTACTAGGGAAGGCTTATTCACAGCCCAACAAATATGCT
This sequence comes from Candidatus Hecatellales archaeon, assembly GCA_003662305.1. Lineage (GTDB taxonomy): Archaea > Thermoproteota > Bathyarchaeia > Hecatellales > Hecatellaceae > B25. The sequence continues at coordinate 774 of QMXU01000167.1, read as the reverse complement.
GGTCCTTCGTTTTGAATGTACCCTGCAGAATAAGTGAGGAATTCATGAAGGAGGTATGTCCCTCAAAAGTCGCTATCCCTTAACTTAACGATTTAGAGGTTCCTATTATCCATCTTGCCATCAGATATACATCCTTTGGGGGGAGGCTCGTAAAAGATTTCTTGAATTGATGAGGCTAGGGTGTCAAGGCTTAACAGCCAATGAGGTGAACCTAGCCAAGCTAAGGGAGGAAGTCGGAATTTTCTGACAGTCTGATTATTGTAGAGAGTTTATTTAGCTCTGAAGCGTGCCAATAAACGGTTAGAGGTGCTTGGGTTTGGTTGAGCCTTTGCTTCACTTTGCTGTTCCCTTCGCAGCCTTCACGGCTTTGGGAGTAAAGCCTAGAAGGGCTTTCCTAATATCCCTCTTCGCCCTCCTACCAGACCTAGACATACTCATCAACGTTCACAGGTTTTGCTCCCACTCCCTCATTTTGCTTCTAGCCGTCACCATCCCCCTAATGCTAATTGCCATGAATTTTAGCCGCCAAAAACTGCTCAGCCTAATAATATTCGCCTATGCCTCCCATCTCTTCCTAGACCTTTTCACGGGCTACACGCCAATCCTCTGGCCCCTATACAGCCAGGACCTATGGATCGCCTTCAACCTATTCGCCCACATATCCTCAACCCCAACCTACACCCTCCAAGCCACCATCCAAACCCAGCCCACCATCTTCACCAGATTCGCAAGCCTAGACGCACCCCTATTCACAAGCACAGGAACAGCAATATC
>QMXU01000166.1 GCA_003662305.1 Candidatus Hecatellales archaeon | reverse complement strand
CTGCATCCTAAACCGTGAATACTGGCTTAAAATAAAAAATCAGGGTTAAGCCTCGGGGCAGCGGCAAACCTTAAACCCGCATTTAGGGCATTTACCAGCATACTTTGCCAGGGCAGCCTTTTCTAGGTCTACGTTTAGGACGTTGGCCAGGGAGCACAGCCAGGCTAGTACGTCGGCGAATTCGTCTTCCAGGTTTTTCCTGTCGTTTCTAGGTATCGCTTTTCCGAGCTCTGCGATTTCCTCGAGAAGCCAGAGGAAGGTTCCGTAAGCTCCACGCTTGGAATCCCTGTGAAAGTATATCTGCCTCATAAGCTCTTGGAACCCTTTAACCTCCAAGGTTCAGGTTTCCCCTTTCAGCCTTCTTCTCTTCCAGGCTTTCCGCTTAAGTTTTTCACCGCACACCGGGCAGACTCGCAGTTCAGAGCTGGACTGGAAGCTTCTGCCGCAGGACGGGCAGTACACCGTCCATTTAACCTCCAGCCGGATTCTTCCCACCGTCGAAGCGTAGGGGAGGCTTAAATGTTCAGCCACGTTCTGCACGGCGTAGTCTTCGCTTATCAGGGTTGGACTGAAGCCTCTGTCCTTAAGCATGACTGTTAAAGCCAAGATGGAAAGGTCGGCTTTTGAAAGCTTGAGGAGGTCTCCTGTTGAGGCTGCTGCCTCCCTTGCTGCCTTCAAATGTGCGGGTTCAGGGCTTTCGATTTTAACCCGTCCCAGGCTTAGGGCGGTTTCACATCTTTTTTTAACTTCTGCCTCCCTGAGTTCTCCAGCCACCTCAGGGGTAGTGTAGATTTCGCCTTCATGGAGCAGGCTGTCAAGCCCCGTGATAAAGCCTGAAGCGTCGAACACGAAAACTCTGCGTTTTCCAGCCACAGCCCTTCTAACCCTTAAACATTTAACCTTCACGGAGAATTTAGTTTTATGCCTTAAAGGCGTAGGGTGAAAGGGGAAACCTCTTGTTCAGGAAGGCTGTAATCCTTTCAAGGCTTGACCGGGAGGACGCAGTTAGGCTAGCTGGGAAACTGGCAGCTCAGCTGGAAAAGGCGAAAGTGAACGTCCAATACGAGACCGGGCTTGCTGGAAGGCTTGGAGCCAAAGGCGTCAACCCCTCTAAGGCTGAAGCCGACCTAGCTGTAATCGTTGGAGGAGATGGAACAGTTCTCAGAGCCGTCCACATGCTTCAGCAGGCGGTACCCCTCTTCACGGTGAGCATGGGGAGAGTCGGCTTCCTCGGAGAAGCTACGCCAAGCGAGGCTTCAAGCTTCCTCCAGGAAGTCTTGAAGGGACGGTACGTAGAGGACAGACAGTTCATGGTTGAAGCCGACGTGAAAGGTCTTCCCCCCGCCCTCAACGAAATAAAAATCGGAAGCGGAAACCCGAAGCATATGGCGGAGCTTTCCGTCTACGTAGGCGGCTTCAAGCTGGCCAGAGACAAGGTTGACGGCATCCTGGTTTCAACTCCCAGCGGTGCTTCAGCCTACGCCTTCAGCGTTGGAGGAAGCCTCGTCGACCCTAGGCTGGAGGCGCTTGTAGTCGCCCCGGTATATCCGCTTTCAGCCAACTTTAAACCCTACGTGGTGCCTTCAAGCGTGGAGGTAACCGTGAAGCCTGAAGGCGAAACACCCCTCCTAGTGGTGGCCGACAGCTTGAAAACGAAAAAGCTTCTGCCTCCAAGACCTGTCAAGGTTAAACGGTCTAGAAGGCACGTGGTTTTCCTCAGGCGGGGCTTCACCTTCTACGAAAGAATTAAACGCAGGCTCTCCGTCTCATGCCTTTAACAGCTTCAACGGGAAAATTAAACATAAAACATAAATTTATTATCTTTTGAAGGGCTAAGAAGTCCTTATACGCCGGTTTGGGAGGATGGTTAGGTTTTGAGCAGGCCTGTGGATGTGGGCTCAGTTAAGGAGGGACAGTATATTATCATTGACGGGGAGCCCTGCAGGGTTGTAAGCCTGGAAAAGTCTAAGCCTGGAAAACACGGCTCAGCCAAGGCGCGGATAGTAGCTATAGGCGTGTTCGACGGCGTCAAGCGGAGTATCGTAAGCCCTGTGGACGCTAGGATAGAGGTTCCGGTAATAGAGAAGCGGAGCGGGCAGGTGATATCCACCACGCCTGAAGTCGTCCAGCTTATGGACTTGGAAAACTATGAAACCTTTGAAACTCCTATGCCAGCTGAGGAGGAGCTTAAAAGCCGGATAGCCGACGGGGCTGAAGTGGAATACTGGAGAATACTGGGCAGGGTGAAAATCGTAAGGGTGAAAGCCTAAACTGGAAAATCGTCCTCCCCTAAATCTCGCCTTCAAGCTTATCAAGCCTGCGGCTGGAAGCCTTTAAGGGAGGCCGGTGCTCCTCCTATTTCTGGTGGATCCTTTGAAGCCTGTGAAGCAGATGGAGGTTAAGCCCAACCTTTCCATCGTAGAGCTTGTTGCGGAAATGGCTGCCTGCGGGGTTCTGGGAGCCGGCCGCATTGGAAGGGCAGCCAGCCTCCTCGCCGAACTCTTCCAGAAGCGTGATTACAGGGTTTTCCTAGCCGTAGCAGGGCCTGCCGTCCCAGGAGGGTTAAGAAGCATCATCGCAAGGCTTGTCGAGCTGAGACTTCTAGACGCCCTTGTAACTACCGGGGCAAACGTTACGCACGACCTGGTGGAGGCTTTAGGCTTCCGCCACCAGCAGGGCAGCCTTTACGCTGACGATAGAAGGCTGAAGGAGAAGGCTTTAGGACGTGTAGGCGACATCTACGTG
>QMXU01000165.1 GCA_003662305.1 Candidatus Hecatellales archaeon | reverse complement strand
TTGTTTCAGTGCCAGAGTTCAAAGAGCATGAGCGGTATAGAGAACCTGAACACTACCTGGAAATCCTCAGAGAATGCATAAAATGCGGAACATGCAGGTACGTATACCGGGACTGGAGCCGCATCTGCCCAAGCGGAGAATATGGAGGATTTGAAACCTACTATCTCGGAGGCAAAAACCTGCTGTTAAGAGGGCTGTTGCGAGGCGAAATTAAGCCTACTCCATCGCTGATCCGAAGATTCTACCATTGCACCCTGTGCGGCGCCTGCCAGGTGCAATGCCAGGTCGCTGAAATCCATAACAACGCCTTAGAATGGCTTGAAGGCTTCAGGGAGATGGCGGTGAACAAGGGATGGGGTCCCATGCCCCGCCAGAAAATGTTCGGAGAGCACATCGTGAAAGAGCATAACCCCTACATGGAGCTGCACAAGGATAGGCTGAACTGGCTTCCCTCTTCAAGCAGCCTGCCGGAAAAAGCGGACATCGTGTTTTTCGTCGGCTGTACGTCAACTTACAGGCAGACAAACATAGCTAAGGCCACCGTTGAAATCCTGCAGAGCCTGGGCATAAACTTCACAATCATGAAGGACGAGTGGTGCTGCGGTTCACCAGCCCAAAGAACCGGGCAGCGTAAGATAGCTGAAGACTGCGCACGCCACAACATAGAGGAAATAAAGAAAATCGGAGCAACCACCGTCGTAACGTCATGCGCTGGCTGCTATAGAATGTTCAAAGAAGACTACGTGGAAAGATACGGGATAGAACACGGGCTTGAAATAGTTCACACACCAAACATGCTACTTGACTTGGTTAAGAAAGGCAAGCTGAAGTTCACGAAGGAGCTCAAAATGAAAGTGACTTATCACGACCCATGCCACATCGGGCGCCACATGGGAATCTACGAGGAGCCAAGAGAGCTTCTGCGAAGCATACCAGGCATAGAACTGGTTGAAATGCCGAGGAACAGGGAGAACGCGTGGTGCTGCGGGCATGGCGGCGGCGTGCGAGCTGACTTCCCAGACCTAGCCCTATTCGCCACCAGCGAACGGCTAAAGGAGGCTAAAGCAACAGGCGCAGAGGCCATAACTTCAACATGTCCGTTCTGCTACAGAAGCTTCATGGACGGAATCAAAGAAGCCTACCCAGAATACAAAGTGTACGACGTAGTCGAACTGGTAAGAATGGCTATGTAAGCTTCTCCTCCTTTTTATTTCCCATTTTCTCACGGGAAAAGAATGTTTTTCATAAAACTTCCCAAAACCTCGTATGTTCTATCCTTCATCCCCGCTTCAAACTCGTAGCCTGTGAAATACGTGTTAATCTCGCAGACATCGAAGCCGATCAGCTTTTTCTTTCTACACGCCACCTCTCTGGCGACTGCTAAAGACAGGTCGCGTAGCTGCTCCTCCGACAGGCCTATCGCGTTCATGGTGCGGGCAGCGTAAACAGACTTAAAGGAGCCTACGTCAGCGTCAAGCGAAATGTAAACGTAAGGGGCGTTAAGCCTGTCGAAAAGGCTTACCATCAGTTCACGGGCTTTCCTCTGCCTAACCTCATGCTTGGTTATAAAATGCACGTTCTCCCTTTCATATTTCAAGTATGCTTCGCAGTAGCCCTTCAAGCGTTCGTCTTCCCTAGCCTCCTCCGGAGGATAATCAGACACCCCTATAACAGCCAGGTTCTCCGCTAAAATGGTTTTATCATCTAAGAGATACTTCAAAAAAGTAGCGCAGTTATAGGTTTCCGGGGGCTCCTCAGAAAAGTCAGCCTCGAAGGTCAGCAGCGGCACCGGATGCTCCTTTGCATACTTTAAAAGCTCCATCCGGTCTCTGGCTTCGATGCCGTCGAAATGGCTGTCGAAAACCAGTACTGCCAGGTTCTCCGGACCCAACTTTTCCGCGAGAGTTTTCAATACGCCTCCCGTCATGGAGTGGTCGACGGCTACCATCACAGGCTTCCCGGGGAAGACCCGGCTGTCGACGAACCTTGTAACCAGGTTCGCATATTCATGGCAGCCGTCTCCATGAATGAAAATGCTGTAGTTCTCAGGGTTTACGAGGGGCAGGTCTCGAATGCTGGGGGTGGGTGTAAGCCAGGAGTCAACAGGCATTTCTCCTGCCTCTAAAATTTCTAGGTTGAAAGCATTCTTTAGGAAGTTCACGACCCCCCTGTAAGGATTGGGGAACGGCGGCTTCCATGGAAGCATTCCCAAGGCGTAACTCCGTTTAAGTTCAACCTTGTCGGGGTCGTCAGTTGCATCTAAGGGGACGCCGAAGAACTTGAACTCTTCTGAAAAGGACACCGAGTCTATCCCCCAGTCTGATGGAGGAAAAACAGTTTTCCCTTAAATAGATTTTGAAGTTTTTCAGGGCTTTTCCTTCTTTGATAAGATAAGTTTTTAAACGTTTTTCCGTGAAAAGTTATGTTTCAAGACGAAGAATGTGGGGGGCGGTTGACCTAAAATGTTCAGGCGTTTTGACAGCTACAAAATTTTGAGGGTAAACCTGTCTGAACAGTCGATTAAAGAGGAGAAGGTTCCCATTGAGGTTGCCAAGAAATTTATCGGGGGGAAAGGTCTTGCAGCCTACTACCTATACCGGGAGTTGAAGCCTGGTGTAGACCCCCTAAGCCCGGAAAACAGGCTGTTATTCTTCATTGGGCCGCTTACAGGACTTTTCCCAGGCTTTTCCAGGCATGTTTTCGCGGCGAAGTCCCCTCTCACAGACACCTTTGTGGATAGCTACGCGGGAGGATGGTTCGGCG
>QMXU01000164.1 GCA_003662305.1 Candidatus Hecatellales archaeon | reverse complement strand
CGTAAACTTTTAACATTTTTTTGAATAGAAAGAAACTTGTTAAACAGTCAATTATCCATTTACTATTAGATAATGCAGGGTCTCAACCTGTGAAGCCGCTTTCCGGCTTTTCAGGGTTAAGGTTTTAAATTTGCTGTTTTACTTTTTAGGGGTACACGTTTTATCCAGCCGCATTTCAGGCAGGTTAGGGCTAGGTGAGGCTCTCTACGCTGGCGGATTCTCGTGCGGCTGGTGAAGCCTGGAACCATAAAGCCCTTACACTTCCTGCACACCAGAAGCCTCCAGTGCCGGGGTATTCTAACCTTGTATCGCATGGAAAGCCTTCGGGCATGCTCCACGTAGCGGTCTGCCAGCTGGGGATGCTGCCTGTAAACGGTTAAGGCCTGCTTAAACAGTAAGTCTATGCGCTCCCTTGCTATCTCCCTTAGTTCGCCTTTAGAAGACCTTCTAGACTTTAACTTTTAACCCCCCGCACACTTAATTTAAGTGGAGGCTGAAGACCTATTTTAATTGGGCGGCGGCTGAGAGCTTGGGGAAGCCACTTTTAACCTTGATTTTAGCCGAGTCAGCCCTTGAAGTCATCCCAGCCGAGATAGCAGACCACCCCCAGATTAGGAGGCAGGCTGAAAAGGCTGGCAGGCCTCCTAGAAGGCTTATCCTTGACAGGTCCTACCATTACGAGGCCATGGCCAGGCTTAGAGACAAGGAGAAACGGGGGCGCCCTGACATCGTCCACTTCTGCCTTCTGGAGGCGCTAGGCTCTCCTTTAAACCTTGAAGGCCTGCTCCAAGTTTACGTTCACACCTACAGCGGGCATGTAATAAAGGTCAGCCCTGAAACAAGGCTTCCGAGAAACTACAACAGGTTTATAGGGTTAATGGAGCAGCTCTACGAGGAAGGCAGGGTTCCTCCAAGCGGGAAACCGCTTTTAACCCTTAGAAGGCAGACCCTGGGAAAACTGGTTAAACGGTTAAAGCCAACCTTAACCGTAGCATTAACCCGCAGAGGCAGACCTCAACCGGTGAGAAGCCTTGGAGAAGCCCTGGCATCCACCCCTAGACCCCTGGTTCTAGTAGGAGGCTTCCCCCACGGAGGCTTCACAAGGCAGACCCTGAACCTGGCAGATGAAGCCGTAGCCATAGACCTTGAAGGCTTAGAAAGCTGGACAGTGGTTTCCAGGGTGATAGCAGCCTACGAGGAAGCCTTAAGCCTGCCTGAAAAGAGGCTGAGAAGAGGAAAGCAACAATCTTAAATCCGCCAAAAACGTTTCATTTAAATGCTACCCAGAGCGGCCGTAGTCTAGCCTGGTAGGACGTCAGCCTGCCACGCTGAGGGCCCGGGTTCAAATCCCGGCGGCCGCACCAAGACCCCTACTTCTGATGCCCGATTATCCCTTGGTCCTTTTAAAGCCCTGAATAGCCATTCTAACGACTTGAACGACATCCACAATTATCGGAAGAGACTTGAAAGCGCCAAGCGTAGGCTAGCAAAACTAAAACAGGGAAAACTGCTACTGGGTTTTCTGAACCATTTAGAGGCTTTAAGCCTATCGACTGGAAGAGTTGCAAAGTATGCTAACCACATCTGCGCCCTAATGAAACACTGTCCCTTCAATCCAGCCAAGGCGGAAAGACGAGATATAGAGCAGGTTATCGCTTGGATTAATGGGCAGCCCTACAAATCCTCAACCAGAGACGACCTAAAACTCGTAGTCAGAAAACTCGTCCAATATGCAAAGTGCGGGAGCTGCACACGTGAAACGCCTGTACCTACTGAGGTAGCATGGTTTAAGGTGAAAAGCACTAATAGGGATTGCAGGGTTAGGCCGGAATCTCTACTAACCTCTGAAGAAATCAAAGCTATGATTAGGGCTGCGGAAAATGAACGTGATGAAGCCTTGATATCGACGCTTTTTGAGGGCGCTCTGAGGCCTGGCGAACTATTAACCATGAAGCTTGGAAGCGTAGAGTTCAAGAAAGACTACTGCATAATTTCGGTTGAGGGAAAAACAGGTCTGAAACGAATCCCCCTGGTAGTCTCATACCGCCCCCTACTCAAATGGCTTCAGAAACACCCAAGAAGAGAAAATCCTAACACACCTCTTTGGTCCTCATTAAGCAACAACTCAAAGGGCGGACAGGTCAGCTATTCCTACCTGCGAAAACTGCTTAAGAGACTTGCGGGAAAAGCTGGGATTAGGAAGCCTGTTTGGCCCTACCTTTTCAGGCATTCATGCCTAACAGCCCTAGCAAAAGTATTCACCGAAAGCAGGCTTGAACTCTATGCAGGCTGGATCCACGGCTCAAGAATGCCCAAACGCTATGTGCATTTCAGCGCAAGAGATCTGGAAGACGCAGTCCTAGAACTCCACGGGCTAAAAAGAAGAGGTGAAACGGATAACATACTTAAGATTGTGGAGTGCCCCAGATGTGGGGCTAAAAATCAGCCTGACGCGGTAAGATGCGAATGGTGCGGGCTAATCCTAGATAAACAACTGGCTCTAAAAATCGAGGAGGAAGAAAGGCGTAGAACGGAGGAAAAAGAGAAGGCCCTTATTGGGCGGATTGAAAGGCTTGAACGCCTCGTTCGCTCCCTCCTAAACGGCGAAAAGCACCCTTCAGGGACACCACCTTTAAGGGGCTTTGACACCTCCTAAAGTTTTCTTTTTTCATTGGGGTGTAAGGGTTGTGGTTGGTTGTTTTGCCTTGGGTGTTTGGTGGTGGTAGGCTTTGTTTGAAGCGTGATGGGCGGGGCTACTTTAGGCTTTACAGCCGCGTGGACGGGAGAT
>QMXU01000163.1 GCA_003662305.1 Candidatus Hecatellales archaeon | reverse complement strand
TTACAACCGTTAAGATGGTGGGCTTTTCAGCTTTAATCTCCAGTTTGAACAGGGACTTTCCACGGGCCAGCCCTGTTAGGAAGCCTAGGAGTTCGATGGTGACCTGCATGCTTTCTTAAACTTCCTCCACCGGGCATTTAATCTTTTTCAGGATTTCCTCGCTTTCCTCTTCTTTAACTTTGAAAGTGTAAAGGTATCCGGGGGTTCTAAGCTTAAGCTTCACGGTTCCATCCTTAAGCTTTTTAACCCTGCAGACTCTGGCTCTTTCAGCCACCTGGAGGAATTCCTCTTCGCTGTGTATTTCCCGTGGCATCGTGCCTTCCAACCCCCTTTTACTTCAGGAAAAGGTTGAAGGTTGAATTTAACTTTTCCCAGCCTCCGGCAGGGGAACCTTAACTTTAACCTTGCTTCCATCCTTCAGCTTCAATGCTTCCCTCAAGTTTAAAGGTGAAATAAGCTCGAGGACTGAAGCGTTGTAATGGGTTCTCTGGATGAATAATACGTGTCCTTCAACCTTTCCGTCGATTATGGCTGGAAGACATTTCAGGCTTCCGTAGGTTCTGGTCCCGTTGTGGAAGCCTTCTATTATTATGCCTGGAAGGTTCTCCATTTCAACTCTGACGGCGAGGCTTCCAGGCTTGGTCAGCTTCAGGTTTAAGGTTCCAGGGTAAGGCTTGTAACCCAGCTTAGACAGGAACTGCCTTTTATAGCCGTCCTTGGTGATGTAGTAGGCTCCTTCACCGAACCCTGTGAAAACCTCCCCTTCAAGGGTTAAGAAACGCCCCTTCGGAGGCTTAAGGGCGAAGGTAAGCCTGCTTTGAACCTTTAAAAGCCCTTCCAACCCTTTCCGGGTGATCTTCACGTATTCTCCTCGGAGCTCCACCTTCCGCTCGATGTATCCGCCCTTAGACAAGCCTCTAAGCCATCTTGAAACCGTCTGCTGGGAGCATCCTAGCTCGGAGGAAAGCCTCGTCGTGGTCACGAAGATGGGATGTTTAAGGGCTCCCAGCTCGGCCAGCTTGAGCAGGGTGAACCATTCTCTGGGCTCCATTGCCTCCACGGCTTCCCCTTTGAAGGGCTTACCTGTAAATGGCAAGCTTAACATTTAAGTTTAAACTCTGCCTGAGGTTGCAAGCCTGTGAGCCAGCCTTAAAGGCTCGGGGAGACGGCTAAACTTCCTAACGCACTTGAGAACTATTTCAACAGCGTCCTCAAGCGAAACCAGATGTCCTACGCTTACGTAGATAGGCTTGCCTCTTCCGGTGTTGACAGCCATCCCAACAGTTTCACCTTCTAAAACTATGGGCGCCCTGCCGTCTTTGAAGCCTTCAACCTCCCCGCATAGAAGCCTCTTAGCCACGCCGATGGTTGGAATTCCAAGCACAACCCCTACATGGCAGGCTAAACCGCACTTGAAGGGGTGAGCCAACCCCTGACCGTCCACCAAAACCACGTCGGGCCTTTCCTTAAGCTTTCTTAAAACTTTAAAAATAGGAGGGGCCTCCCTGAAGGAAAGCAGGGTTGGCACGTATGGAAACCTTACTTCGGCTTCAACGCTTTCCGCTTCCACCAGTTTAAGGCTTTCAGCATCTAAGAGTACTGCTGCGGCTCTAGCCCTGTTAGGCCTTGGATAGGATAGGTCTACCCCTCCAACAAGCCTAACCTGGGAGGGTTTAACCCCTTCCAGCTTAACCTTTAAAGCTAAAGCCTTCTGCGCTCTCCTAGCCTTCTCAACGCTGAAGCCAGGTGGAATTTTAACCCTAACCTTAAAGGAGGCCATGTCCAAGTCTTCCTAGTAGACTATTGAACTCTTTAATACTTAGCTGGCGTCGTCGAGATGTACGTCTACTACAAGCTGAGACGCTGCCACGGAAAATTCGAGCCAGCCTCTACACTTGCCTTTACGCTTATTTTACGACTTCAGCGTTAGCATGTCTTCTTCCCACATGGACGATTTTGATTTTAACGTGGTCTCCTGGACGGGTGTCTGGGACGAAGATTACGAGACCCTGAATTCTGGCTATGCCTTCACCGCGCCTGCTGGTTTCAACGATTTCAACTTCGTATTCCTTGCCCATTTCAACGGGGCTCGGCCTGAAGCTTTTGCTGAAAAAGCCGGTTTTCTTCTCCAACGATTTCACCTCCGGAAGAGTTTACTTTAAAACTTTTAAGCTGCCGTATCTTCCAATATTCAGCTGTTTCTGTCCTCTGAACTCTGTGACGTATCCGTTTTCGATTTTGACGACGTTTTCAGGCTTAACGGCGTCTATCTGCTCGTTCCACAGGGTTAGGTTTATTTCTCCGCTGTCGTCTGTGAGGATGGCTGTTGCCACCCTGTTCATTCTACCCGTCATCCTAGACCTTACAAGCCTCGGCTCTGAGACCTCAACTATCTTTCCTTCAATATTCACCGACTTCATTCCAACGTGGAGTTCGGATATTTTCAACCTTCAACCTCCCCTACAGCTTTAACCGCTATGGCAAACCTCTGCCTCACAGAAACTATTTTCACCTTAGCCTTCTCTCCGATTTTCAGGCCTGAAACGAAGACGGTGAAGCCTTTTATCTTGGCTATTCCGTCTCCCCTTCTGCCTTCAGCTTCTCCTGTAACCTCGTATTCTTCTCCCTCGGATATGGGTGCAGACCTGAAGGGTTGAGGGCTGAAACCTCGACCCTTACCACTCCACCTTCTAAAACTTCTACGCGGAAGCTTTCTCGGCACGCTTTTTCCCTTCTACTTTAACTGCCGACAGAAGTCGTATGGGAAGGCTTCTGGAAGGCTAATCCTAAAAACTAGGTTAGCCTGAAACCTTACTATACGTTTCTGCCGACACCTAT
>QMXU01000162.1 GCA_003662305.1 Candidatus Hecatellales archaeon | reverse complement strand
GCTATGGCCCATATCATACCTTTTCCGTAAGGGACACCGTGTTAGACTCAGCATTTCATGCAGCGACTTCCCACGCGTGTTCCCCCTAGTGGTTGACGGCTCGATAACACTCCACGTGGGAGGGGGACGTGTAGCGGAGCTCAAGCTACCTGTTATACCTCCAGGGGGACCTAAGGGTAAGCCATCCTTCATGAAGCCAGACTTAAGCTTCCTTCAGGAGGCGCCAATCGTCATGATCCCAGAGTGGCGCGTCGTACAGGATCACCTTTTAAACCGTTTAAGCGTTGAGTCAGGCGTCATCATGGAGTTCACGCCGGAATACCTCGACGGTCCCTACAGATACGAGAACCACTACCACGCGGACATCACAGCCAACGACCCTGCCACCGCAGAAATACACGCAAACACGTCATCCACGTTTAAGCTTGCAGGAAAAGAGTACCATATAAACGCCGTGCAGGTAATGACCCAGTCAAAACTCACCATTACCGCAAAGATCACCGTGAACGGCGAAACAATCTTCGAGAAAACCTTTGAGAAGGAACATAGAATAAACTATCCCCCAGGCGACTAGCCATAGCGTTAACGTGCACCCCTCCTCCAGCCTTCAACCACAGAAGGCTGCTTCCAAAGGGTGGCCTACTCAATGCTCGAAGCCAATTCCTTCATCCACGAATTCCAGCATCCAGCCCCTCTTTTTTCCACCACCATCAACCCAAAGAACATGTAGAACATGTAAACGTAAATTAATCGAAGTTGAAAGGGCTTTTCGAAGCCGAAGAAAACGCAGGGAAACTTAAAAAGCTAAAAACGATAAATCACTTAAGAGTTGAAGGGGGTGAAGGCTGCACCCTCACGTTGACGCACAGTACCGCCATCCCCTTGAAAGACGCACCTCCCTAGCCGTCATCCAAGCAGTTCATTACGGCAACCCGCGCCGATAAAGGGGGTTTGTGAAGTCAGATACAAGCCTCAACAAGGTTTAAAAAGAGAAAAAGGGGGAAGGAACGCGTTACCGCCTTCTAAGGTAGTATACGGCTACCCCAGCCACAACGACGACCACAGCGACGCCGACACCAGCCATAATCATCATGTTAGTCTGCTGCTGTTGCTGCTGTTGCATGTTCCACAACGTCAACAAGGTCAACATCTGGATCATCTCATGTATCGGATAGGACACGCTGTAAGACGTTAGGTTCCACGTGGTGGTGAGGGTTGCGCCAGTATAATCTTCCCTGTAAACAACGTTCTTAACCTCAGGATTATACCACATAAGCGAGTACATGGGCTGAGCCGTAAGCACTTCAAATACATTTGTAAGGTTAACTAGCCAGCATTCAAAGGTTCCTGCCCCTGTATTAACATCGGTCACGTTAATGACCTCTCCAGTAACCGTGATGTTTGACGGGGTAGCATTATTCCAATCGTAGGTCTCGTTTGCCCCTGTTGCACTATTCCAACTCCACCCGATGAAGTAAACCGATAAGTTCTTTCTCCAGGTTTTACCCTCCTCTAGTGGAAAGTCGAACATCTTCCAAGTATCATTGAAGTGGAGCCAACCCTTCGTTATTGTAGTAATTGTTGTGGGGGTGGTGGTATTTACTTCATAGTAAATGTACATGGCAGTTACGTTTCCATCCATCGAATAATACGTATGCGTGATCACAGTCATGTTTACCGTCGAGCTCGTTGTTCCCACGATTGTGGTGTAGTTGTAGCAGTGGTATTCTTCCGTCTCGTTGACTCCCGCCTTTATGTCTGCGGTTCCCGTGACATTTAGCGTGGCGGTACCCGTTGCTCCACCAGACGTTACGTTATATTTCCACGTGTCGCCCTTTGCAGGTATGTCGGCAGGCATACCGCTTATAGCAGCTGAGAACGGGGCCGAAGCGATCACAGCCGCCAGGAGCAACGCCACGACCATTACGCCGGCGGCGAGCAGCACCCTTCTCCTCATTTTTTAACCCTCCACACCGAAAGGAAAGTTATTCTCTTTAAAATTTATAAGTGTTTTTCTGGGGCGGGTTATCGGGTTCCCCCTTCCTTGTCGGGTTCTGAAGGCGTTCTGAAGGCAGGATGGTGGGTTGCCTGTTCTGGCTGTCAAATGCTTGAACATAAGTGTATTACTGGCGGTGTGGACGTGCGCCACTTCACCTCAGGCAGCGGCGTTAAGCTTCAAAAGCACGTACACCTGCAGGTGGCAGCGTGCACCGTAGGCTGCCGCCGCTCCCAAGCCTTCCTCCAAGGCCTCACTTAAGGCCCAAGGCAGCCAGCACAGCCAACCCCCTCTTAAAGCTTAAGAGGCTACCTCACGTAACCGCTTTCTTGGATGAGAAATCCACCCGGAAGAATCATGATTATACTATTTTACTTTTCATTCTTGAAGTTCCCGGAGAAACCCGTTTTCAGCTTCGCTTCCCCTACTGGCGCCTCGCTCCCTCTTGGAAGGGAGGAGAAAAAATGTTAAAAGTTAAGGGGGAGATTTCTTTCTCAGTTTGGCGGCTGCTGCGGTGATTACTATCAGGATTACTGTGGCGGCTCCGCCGACCATGAGGTGGAAGCTGGCTGAGTAGCTGACCATTAGCTGCGATAACCCCTGTAACGTTATAAGGGAGTATGCTAGCTGGAGTAGCTCCTGCTGGCGTAGCTGGTAGATCATGTTCATCGTCTCGTTAAGCGTGTACACTTGCACCTCGCTTTCCGACTCTTTATGTGCGGCGATGTCATCCTGGTAGAAGTAGTCTGGGTGGAGCTGGTCCCTGCTGTAGTAGTTGAGGAGCTGGTCTGCGTAGTGCTTTGAGGATGGGTTGTTGCTTTCACCGTATGGTAGCATGCTGAAGGAGGTGACGTTTCCGGGCTCAAGGTGGACAACCATTATGT
>QMXU01000161.1 GCA_003662305.1 Candidatus Hecatellales archaeon | reverse complement strand
CCAGCATGATTACCTTAAATCCCTTCTCAGCCGCGGTTTTAGCTGCAAGGCTTCCTCCAGGCCCGGCTCCAACAACAATTAGGTCGTAGGTTTCCCTCAAAACAGCCCTCCAAACCCTTAAAAATGGAAGGGGAAACCCTAAAAATCTTTCCAGGGTTTAAGGCTGTCTAACCTTTCATTTTGCCTCTTCTTTACCCCGCTTTCTAGAGGCCAGCTTCACGAGGATTCCGTCTGGTTTAATGTCTAACGGTTTAGCTTCAATCCATCCTTTCTCTACGGCGCCCTCCAAGAACTTCATCCCTGCCTCCGTTCTGACGATAACTGTGGACCATCCTTTCGGGGAGTCAACGTTTCCAGCTGAAATATCCGCTAGGTTGGCTGCGAAGTCCGTGCAGTACTCGCAGTTTGAACGGGCGTAGGATTTAACCTCCTTGATTTTAACGTCTACCACTTTTTCTTCTCCAGCTTCAACCACGAATTTTCCAGCTCTAATGTAGAACTTTGTAACCTTTGAAAGGTCAGCCTTAGATGCTACGAACTCTTTAATCAGGGTGTCATAATAGAAGTTTTCAGAGCAGAAAAGCCCTATGGTAAGCTTCACCCTGTTACCGTACTTGATGGCTCCGTGGGCGCCATACTGCATCTTCCTTACCGCCCTAACCTGGCATGGGGTTCCAACGAAGCCCACCTTCTCCAGGCTGTAACCGTCCACAGCCTCTCCTAAAGCCAGGAACACGGGGGCAACACTATACTTGGTTCCAGCAGCCTCCAGCAGGTCTTCCACCGTTAAGGCAAGCTTAGCCTCAGGCTTCCAAGGCATGTCCTTCCTAACCCCTGCGACAGCTGCACCCTGAAGCAGGCCTTCGCTAAGCCCGTAGGCGAGGATAGCCGTTACAGCACCGCCGTCAGAGGCCACCTTAAGAATTTCATCTTTCACAGCCTTAACAGAGTAGGCCTTCATGAAAATTCCGAAGGGCTCCATCTCGCTGCTGTTCCTACCGAAAATCATGGCTTCCAGCTCTTTTTCTTCTGGAGCCGTCATGGGGCACTGGTAGTAGCAGAACTCGCAGAGCAGGCATTTCCCAGCCAGAATAGGCTGCTCATCCTTTCCAGGCACTTCCTTAAACTTCACAACCCCTGGAGGGCATACTGCCACGCAGGCCCCGCAGCCCACACACTTCCCAGGCTTAACAACCTCTGTTATCAGGCTTGCGAAGATTTTCGGCCTGTAAACCTTACTCACAGCAGCCTTCTCAGCTCCACCAGACAGCATAACCGCCTCCCATACAATAAACATCTAAATTTAAGCTTTCATAGGTCTTAGTACATAAATTTTTTTCGGGGTGGAGGCTGGAAGTGCGGTCTTCAAGCCGGCTGACTGCGGAGCTTAGGAGATGGCTTAAAAACGCGAGGAGACTGGTGGTTCTCGGGGTTGGAAACAGGATGCTTGGAGACGATGGAGCTGGAATGATGGTTGCGGAAAGGCTTTCGAAGGCTAAGCCCCCCCAGAACGTTATGGTCGTGAAGGGGGGAATCGCCCCGGAAAATTTCACAGGCAAAATCGTAGGTTTCAAGCCCACCCACCTGCTTATAGTTGACGCCGCTGTCTTCAGGGCTAAGCCCGGAAGCTTACGCCTCTTCACCATGGACGAGGTTTCAGGCTTAACCTTCTCCACCCATAGGCTTCCCCTAACCTTCCTCACGGACTACATAAAACACTCCCTCCCAGAGGTGGATGCCAGGCTTTTAGCTGTAAAGCCTGGAAGGGTTGGATGGGGGTTAAAGCCTACCAGAGAGGTTTCAGCTGCCGCTGGAAGAGCTGTGGAAGCCCTGCTTAAAAGCCTGCCTGAAACTCTTAGGAAAAATTTTTAAACCGAACAGCTTTACTTTTAAACATTACTATGTGGTGATTTGGCATGGTGCTTGAGCTGTTGAGCTCGCCTCCAATAATATTTTTTGTGGCGGTCATCGTCTCCATATTAATCTTCGTCTGGGGAGGTGCCATATCGGTTAAAGGGAAGAAAACCGGTGGGAAGCTTGCACCCTACGCTTGCGGTGAAGACTTCCCGCCAGAAAGGTTCAGGGTGGATGTGAGAAAACTCTTCATTTACGGGCTTTACTTCCTGATTTTCGACGCTTTCGCCCTTATTTTCGCCTTATCCTTCGCTAAACCCGGCATTTTCCCGGTAATTTTCGCGCTTCTGGCGTTAATTGCCGTAGTGGTAATGCTTCCGGTTAAATGGTATGAGTAAGGAGGAAGTCCCATGGGTTTAGGCCTGGTGAAATGGTCTAGGATAAAATCACCTTGGATTCTCCACCTCAACACTGGAGCCTGCAACGCCTGCGACATTGAAGTTTTAGCCGCGCTAACACCGAGGTTCGACGTGGAAAGATTCGGCATTCTGCTTAAGGGAAGCCCGAGGCATGCCGACGTGATAGTTGTAACAGGCTCCGTTACAAGGCAGATTAGAGACAGAATCGTAAGAATATACGAGCAGACGCCTGACCCCAAGTTCCTGCTGGTTGTTGGAAACTGTGCTGGGACAGGCGGAGTATTCCAGCAGTGCTACAACGTTTACGAGGGAGTTGACAAGGTTCTCCCCGTGGACGTCTACGTGCCTGGATGTCCTCCCCGCCCTGAAGCCATAATTCACGGAGTGGTTAAACTGCTGGAAAAGCTTCAGAAGGCTTCCTGAACGTGAGGTGAAAAGTGATGGTGGAGTTGGAGGAAACCGTTGAAAAGCTTAAGGCCGGTATAGGAGCTGACAACGTGTTAGAAGTTAAATATCAGCCTCCCAGAAACGTTTTCGTCCTAGTTAAAACTGAGAAGCTTAAGGATGCAGTATCCTACATCATGAAGGAGCTGGGCTACCAATATAT
>QMXU01000160.1 GCA_003662305.1 Candidatus Hecatellales archaeon | reverse complement strand
CTGCCTCCTCTCCGAGGCTTCGGGGGTGCCCTTGGAACGCTTCGGGGTTTCAGGCTCCACCATGCTGGGCTTGCACAGGACGGACTCCGACATAGACCTTATAGTTTACGGTTTCAGGGAGAGCTTGAAGGTTTACGAGGCCCTCGGCCGGCTTCTGAGGGAGAGTGAAGGCGTCGTCAGGCCTTACAGCCGGAGCGGTCTTAGAAGGCTTTGGGAGTCCAGGCTTAAGGACACGGAGGTTTCCTTTGAAGCCTTTGAAAGGCTTGAGGCTGGAAGGAGGCTGGAGGGATACTTCAAGGGACGGGAATACTTTATCAGGCTGATTAATCCTCCGGCTGAAGCCTATGGGGAATGCCGGTTCAGGCGTGTGGGCTGGGTTGAAGCTGAAGCCGTCGTGGACCGTGGAAGCCAGCCGTCCTTCACCCCCTGCCTCTACAAGCTTAGAAACGTCAAGGTTTTAAAGGGTGAAAGCCCTGAGCCTCCCGTTGAAGCTTACAGTCTGAGAGGCCGCTTCTGCGAGGCAGCCAGGGAAGGAGAGAAAGTGCTGGTTTCAGGAAAGCTTGAAGAGGTTGCAAGCGTGAAGCGTAAATACTTCAGGATAGTCTTAGGGGGAGACCGGAACGACAGGATTATCCCAGTCCTTTAGGAAGCCTGGAAGCTTCAAGGACCGAGACTACCTGGAGACGGGGGAAGGCCTTGTTTTCTGCGTGGTGGGGGAGGTTCATCCTCCGGGAAGAGCCTTCGCCTACCTGAAATACGTGCTTTCAAAGGCTGAGAAAGCCCGGCGGGTTCTACGCTTCTACAGCGTCCCCCACGTGGAGGAAACCATGCGTATGCTTGAAGACCGCTACCCGGAATACATGTTTCAAGACGAATTTTCAGGTCTCAGGTTTCCCGCTGTTCCTGCTGGAAGGGTTAAGGTCCACCATAAGCCTGAAGACGGGATTAGGCGGATAACCGAGGCTCCCCGAGACCCCTTGGAGGAGAAGGCTTCAAGGCTTGCCGTGCTTCTCTCGGAGAAGGCAGGGGTTCCGCTGGGAAACTTCGGGGTAACAGGCTCAATCCTGCTGGGAATCCACAGCCTAGCCTACTCCGACATAGACCTGATAGTCTACGGCTTGAAGGAGAGCCTGAAGGTTAAGGAAGCCCTCCGAAGCCTGTACGGAGAAGCTGAAAGCGGAATTGAAAAAATTAGGGGTGAAAGGCTTAGGCGGTGGTGCGAGGAGAAGGCTAGGCTTCACCCTTTAACGTTTCAGGAAGCTGAAGAGGTTTACAGGCGAACTTGGAATAGGGGGGTTTACAGGGGAACCTTCTTCTCAGTCCACCCTGTTAAGGCAGACTGGGAGGTTAAGGAAGCCTACGGAGACAGGAAGCTTAAAGGCGAAGGAATCGTCGAAGCGGAGGCAACCATCCTAGACGCTTCAGAATCCATTTTCCTCCCAGCCGTCTACAGGATAGGAGAAGTTAAAGTTTCAATTGGACCTGAAGCTGGTGGAATCATTAAGCTGGTGAGCTTCGAAGGGCTTTACGGCGGAATATTCGCGGAGGGCGAGAGGGTGAAGGTTAGAGGGCTGCTTGAAAGAGTTGAAAGCCTCAAGGATGACGTGGTTTACAGGCGTATCCTCGTGGGCTCACGGGCTGCCGGAGGCAGAGACTACGTTAAGCCTGCCTAGCCAGTTTTCTCAGGTATAACCACATACTGGACCTTCTCAACCTTCAGGATTTTAAGCTTCTCAACTATTTCACGGAAGACATTTGTGCTCCCCTTGATTACGATGGTTTCAAGACATCTTTCAGGGTCTAGGTGCACGTGAAGGGATGAAGCGATAATTCTGCCGTATTGATGTTGAAGGTCTGTTATGGCTTCTAGAAGACCTGGCTTATCATGCAGATACGTGAAGGTTATGGTTCCGGTGCAGGAAGCCTTAGGCAGGGACTCCAAGCTTTTATATTCGCTTATGAAGCATTTCAGGGCTTCACCTACAGCCCTTGAACGCTTCTTGAACCCGGCCTTCTTGGCTACCTGCTCAAACTCCTGATACAAGGCTTCGGGAATGGTTATACTTATCCTAACAGCCTTCTCGGACATAACCCATCCAATAGGAAAATTGGAAGCGAAAACTTAAATCTGTTTACCATTTCCTGGCAAGGTCTTCAGGAGGTCTCCTTTTAACCCATTTCACCCGGTCGAAGTGGCGGTCATAGGAGACAATAGCCTCCAGAAAAAGGTGTTAGAGTCTAGAAGAAGCAGCCTTCCTATACCTCCCAATTCTGGCAGCCCTAAGCCTTCTAACCTCATGCTGAAGTTCAACACCGGTTTTCTTAACGTGCGAAAGCATGCCGTAAATGGCTTCAACCGGGTCATCGACAGAGTTCACAGCCTCCATCACCTTCGACATCTGGGAAAGCCAGGCTGTAAAAGCTTTTTCAGAGGCAATACTTAGAGAGCCTCTTCCATAACCGTAGAGCTTCATAGCAGTTTCTCTGAACTTGCCTTCAAGCTCGTCAGAAATGTAAACTTTTATTCCGCCCATTTTTATCCCTAAAGTACTAAAGAAATAAAGGGAATTTTATCCTTTTCCGGCGGCATGCTAATCTTTATTTTAGACGGATGTTAATCCCTCTTGACTGGTGGAGGGTTCACGTTGGCTAGTGAAAGGTTGGCAGACGTTGACGAAGCCGCCATAACGAGGGCCATTTTAAGGGAAAGCCTCGAGGAGATGGCTGAGCTGGCTGAAAGCGATGTCATCGTCGTGGGGGCAGGCCCTTCAGGTCTGACGGCAGCCCGCCACCTAGCCAAGGCAGGCTTGAAAACCTTGGTTTTGGAGCGTAGGCTTTCCATCGGAGGTGGGATGGGTGGAGGAGGAATGCTCTTCCCGAAGGTTGCCGTTGAGAAGCCTGCAGACCAAGTCCTGAGG
>QMXU01000159.1 GCA_003662305.1 Candidatus Hecatellales archaeon | reverse complement strand
GTCTTCCTCCCAAGGCTGTCGAAGGTTTCAAGGGTAAGCTTAACGCCGGCCTCGTGGGCTATGGCTGGCAGATGTAGAAGAGTGTTGGTGGAGCCCCCCAGGGCGAGGTCGACCATTATGGCGTTTTCAAAGGCTTCAAAAGTCATAATGCTGGAGGGCTTAACCTCTTCCTCCACCAGCCTTACCGCACGCATTCCGCTTAGCCTCGCGATTTCATCCTTCGCAGAGGAAACAGCCGGCGTCGTGGCGCAGCCTGGCAGCGACATTCCCAGAGCTTCAACCAAGCATGCCATGGTGTTGGCTGTGAACATCCCGTTGCAGGAGCCGGGGCCTGGGCAGGCACAGCTTTCCAGCTCCTCCAGCTCTCCGGCTGAAAGCTTGCCTGCTCTCACCTGGCCTATTGCCTCCATGACGGAGGCTAAACCTATTTTCCTGCCTTTATAGCTGCCTGAAAGCATAGGCCCGCCTGTAACAACTATGGAGGGAATATCTATTCTGGCTGCTGCCATAAGCATTCCAGGCGTAATCTTGTCGCAGTTCGGCAGGAGAACCATCCCGTCAAACCTGTGAGCTTCTACAACCAGCTCCACGGAGTCGGCTATAACATCCCTAGAGGGAAGCGAGTAGTGCATGCCCTCGTGGCCCATGGCTATGCCGTCGCAGATGGCGATGGTGTTAACTTCGAAGGGAAGCCCTCCAGCCGCGTACACGCCTTCCTTAACGGCTTCAGCCAGCCTTCTAAGGTGAATATGTCCTGGAACAATCTCCGAGAAGCTGTTAACGACGGCTATGAAGGGCCTGTCCATCTCCTCCCTAGACACGCCTAAACTTCTCAGCAGAGACCTGTGGCCAGCCCTTTCCAAGCCCTCCTTCACAGTCCTACTACGCATGGAAACATCCTCCAACCTGCTAAAATAGGGGTCCTACCAGCACTAAAAACGTTTCCAACAGCAGCGGGACAGGTTAAAGGCGGTATTGAACGTGAGGAACAGACTTTTCGAGCCCGGGAACCCCGCAGGCGTCCGCCCTACACATTTTGCAGAGCCTGAACTGGGGCAGGTACCTCTCGCATTTCTCCCTTGTCTCCCTTAATTCCTGGCAGCTAGGAGGTCGCAGACCTTTAAACCTGTGCATGGGAATCAGCGGGATAATGTTCATCAGGGAAGCTCCAAGCCTAGAAGCCTTCTCAGCCACCTTTACAGCTTCACCCAAGTTTATTTCAGGTATGAGAACCATGTTCACCCTCACGGTTAATCCTTCCTCCACCGCTGTTCTGACACCCTCAAACTGTTTCCGAAGTAAAACTTCAGCCGCCCTGACTCCCTCAAGCTTCCTTCCGTCATAGACTATGTACTCGTAAATTTTACTGGCCGTTTGAGGATTAACCGCATTAATGGTGACCGTAACGGTTTTAACGCCTAAGCGGGCAAGCAAATCTGCTTTTTCGGCTAGGAGCAAGCCGTTTGTGGCCACGCATTTAACGAGCTGAGGGAACTGCTGGCGCACTTTTTCAAGCACTAGGAAGGTTTCCCTGTTCGCCAGGGGCTCACCTGGCCCGGCGATCCCTACGACTGTAAGCTCAGGCCTGGCCTCCACCGTCTTCCTAAGCCATTCCAAGGCTCTATGGGGGGAGAGCACGCATGATGCTACTCCAGGCCTCCACTCACACTTGTTTATCTCCCTCTTGCAGTAGTTACACTGGATGTTGCATTTTGCTGCCACCGGCAGGTGGATTCGTGCATGTTTAAAGTGTGCTTCAGGACTGTAGCAGGGGTGAACTCTCGTCCAGTGGGCGAACTTCAAAATTTTCCCCTTGTAGCCTAAATACAAAGCCCCGTATTTATTGTTTTATCCGGCTTGTGCCCTCATCCTCCGCCGGGGGGACGAAAAGCAGAGGGAAGACTATGTCGCTTAAACAGCAGGGAAACCAGACTGAGAGGAACAGGAACAGGAAAATGGCTGGAAGCAGCGAAAGCCATTCTCCCACCCCGAACGCTGTGAAGTAGAAAAGCGACGCCCATGTGCTCAAAAGAACATGTCCGCTGTGCGGAAGCCTGGTTGTATGCTTCCAGCAGCCTATCGCAATGCCGGTGAAGGCTAGAGGGTTTACAAGCCACCACTTCTCGATGAAGGGCAGATGGAACTCTATTTCAAGGTTAAGCAGGGTTCCTCCCAAGTAGGGAATTATAACGTCGCTCATCGTGGCTATGCCAACCGAGCCGACGTAGCCTATCCAAACCACCATCCACGGCTTCCTGCTATATTTCAGGTAGATAGCCGAGGTTACAAGCGCGCTTAACACGACGTGAAGAGGATGTAGAAAATAGAAAATACTGGAGGAAACGGAGGGAGAAACCTGGAATAAGACTGTGAGAAGCATTATGACAACTCCGGTGGTGGCTCCGAAAACGGTGAAGGGAGCATGGCGGCCGAGTTCTTTCACAATCTGCATGAGCGGCGGGCTTGTCTTCACGGGTGAGGCACTCCCTCTCCGCGGTCTCCACGCTTTACTCGCGGATTTCTTATTAATATTTCTAATATTTTTAATAAAAAACCCTTAAATATGGTGAACTTTTTAATAAAGTGAGCTAGGTTGACCGTTGTCAGCTTGTCAATACCGGACAGGCTTCTGAAGGAGTTAGACAGCTCCGTTGAAAGGTGGGGCTTTGCAAGTAGGTCTGAGGCTTTAAGGCAGGCGGTAAGGTTTTTCGTCGAGGAGCAACGAAGCCTCAGGGAAACTGAAGGCGAAGCCGTCGCCATAGTCACCGTCGTCTACGAGAAGGCTGCGAAAAGCGATAGGATGCTCGCCCTCCAGCACGAGTGGGGAAGCATAGTTTTAACCTTCCTCCACACCCACGTGGACAAAGCCAGCTGCCTGGAGGTAATGGTTGTAAGAGGGCTGACGCAGTCCATAAGGAAG
>QMXU01000158.1 GCA_003662305.1 Candidatus Hecatellales archaeon | reverse complement strand
CTCCGCCCTTAGCCGTGGTTAAGCCTGGAACAGACCAGGAGGAGGCTGCCAGGATAGTGGCACGGTACGACCTCATAGAGCTGCCGGTGGTAGACGACAAGGGAAAGCTGCTGGGAGCCATAACCGTCGACGACGTTATAGATGTGATAGTTAAGGAGAGCGGTGAAGACCTCCTGAAGCTTGCTGCCACCGTGAAGGTTACCGCCCCGTATCTGGCAGCTAAAATAACCGACCTCGTGAAGAAGAGGGTTTTATGGCTTATCATGCTTTGCCTCGTAGAGGTGGTCGTAGCCTTCATCATAAGCTCCTTTGAAAAGGTTATCTCGGCAACCATAGCCTTAGCCTTCTTCATCCCCCTCATATCGTCAACCGGAGGAAACTCCGGGGTTCAAACCTCAACCCTCGTGATTAGAGGCCTCGCAACAGGAGAGCTAAGCCTGAGAGACCTCCTGAGAATCCTCGTGAAGGAATCCATGGTTTCAACGCTTCTAGGCCTCGTAATTTCGCCTTTCCTTTTCGCTTTAAGCTTCGCCGTAACCTTCCAGCTTTGGGTTTCCATTATCCTCGCCTTAGCCATCATCATAATAATTTTCGTGGTTAACCTCATGGGCGGAATCATGCCTCTCTTCGTGGCGAAGATAGGCATCGACCCCGCCACCATCTCAGCACCCCTAGTGACCACGGTCGCCGACGCCATAGGGTTAACCATCTACTTCCTTGTAGCAGTTCTAGTTTTAGGCTGAAAGGCTAAGATTAAATGGCAGCTTCCTTTTTACCTTAAAATTGGGGGATGAAGACCCCTGGTGTAGGGGAGCCGTTGGAGGCGTTGACCTCAAACTGCGGGGCGGACCCCGATCTATTCTAAGATTTAAAGTTAGTTTTAGGGGAAACCTCTAATGTAGTAAGGTAGGACTATTACTAGCTGAGGTGAAACTCTTTGCCGGAAGAGATAAGCTTACCCTTCAAGGAGAAGCACTGGCCTACAAGGAAATACTTAGAATACTATGAGAGGTCCCTGCAGGATATCGAAGCCTTCTGGGATAAGGAAGCCAGAAAACTTGAATGGTTTAAAACTTGGGATAAAGTTTTAGAGTGGGACTCGCCCTTCGCCAGGTGGTTTGTAGGAGGCAGGATTAACGCTTCCTATATCTGCGTGGATGTTCACATGAAAAGCTGGCGTAGAAACAAGGTTGCCCTCTACTGGGAGGGTGAACCAGGCGACAGCCGCACCCTAAGCTACGCCGAGCTTTACAGAGAAGTTAACAGGTTTGCCTCTGTCCTCAGGAAGCTTGGCGTTGGAAAAGGTGACAGGGTTGCCCTGTACCTGCCCATGATACCGGAGCTTCCCATCTTCATGCTTGCCTGCGCTAGGATTGGAGCTCCTCACACTGTCGTATTCTCAGGGTTCAGCACTGGAGCCCTGGCTGACAGGGTTAACGATGTTCAAGCTAAAATCGTGGTAACGGCTGATGGAGGGTACAGGCGGAGTAAAATCATACCTTTAAAGGCAACTGTTGACAAGGCTATGGAAACCGTGAAGTCTGTGGAAAAGGTTCTGGTGGTTAAGAGAACAGGCTCAGAGATTCACATGGAGGAGGGTAGAGACCTCTGGCTTCACGAGCTGCTTAGGGAAGCGGAAAACTACGTTAAGCCTGAACCTTTAGAGTCCACAGACCCCCTGTACATACTGTACACTTCCGGAACCACCGGCAAGCCTAAAGGCATAGTCCACGGCACCGGAGGCTACATGGTTTTCAACCATTCCATGTACCATTGGGTTTTCAACATCAAAGAGGACAGCGTTTACTGGTGCACCGCCGACGTAGGATGGGTTACAGGCCACAGCTCCATAGTCTACGCCCCCCTGAGCCATGGAGCCTCCATCGTGGTTTACGAGGGCGCCCCAGACTATCCAGCTCCAGACCGCTGGTGGTCCATAGTCGAAAAATACAGGGTAACCATCTTCTACACCTCTCCAACGGCTGTGAGAATGTTCATGCGGTACGGGGAGGAATGGGTTGAAAAACATGACCTTGAAAGCCTCCAAGTTCTGGGAAGCGTTGGAGAGCCTATAAACCCGGAGGCCTGGCTGTGGTACTTCGAAAAAATCGGGAAGGGCAGATGCCCCGTCGTTGACACCTGGTGGCAGACGGAGACCGGGGGGATAATGATTTCTCCTGCTCCCTGCGTAGGGCTTGTGCCCTTAAAGCCCGGCTCCGCAACCTACCCGCTTCCAGGCATCGACGCCGACGTGGTAGATGAAGATGGAAGGCCGTGCCCTCCGGGGGTTAGAGGCTACCTTGTAATAAAGAAGCCTTGGCCTGGAATGCTTATGACGCTTTACAAGGACCCTGAAAGATACAAGAAAACTTACTGGTCAAGGTTTCCAGGCGTATACTTTGCAGGAGACTACGCAATGAAGGATGAGGAAGGATACTTCTGGCTGCTTGGCAGAGCCGACGAAGTTCTGAAAATAGCAGGACACAGGATTGGAACAGCTGAAATCGAAAGCGCCGTCGTGGAGCATCCGGCTGTGGCAGAAGCAGCTGTAATAGGTAAGCCGGACCCTGTAAAAGGCGAAACCATCCTGGTCTTCGCCATCCTCAGAGAAGGCTATGAAGCCTCTGACAAGCTTGCCTCCGAGATCAAAGAACACCTACGCAAGGTCATAGGTCCCGTTGTAACCCCTGAAGCAGTATACTTCGTGCACAGCCTGCCTAAGACCCGAAGCGGCAAAATCATGCGGAGAATAATCAAGGCAGTCGCCCTGAACACTCCCATCGGAGACCTAAGCACCCTAGAAAACGAAGCCTCCGTAGAAGAAGTTAGAAAAGCCTACGAAGAATTCAGAAAAGCCATGAAAAAATAAGCAGGAAAAACCTTCCGCCCCCTTTTCTTTTTGGTGGGTTGGGTTAATTGAGGGTTCTGT
>QMXU01000157.1 GCA_003662305.1 Candidatus Hecatellales archaeon | reverse complement strand
CCTTAGGGTAGATTATCTGGGTTCTCCTCGCAAATTTTACGGCGTAGTCTTTGGGGAGAGGCTTTAAGGCGTAGAAGGCAACTCCAAGGCTGCTTTCAACTTTAACCCCGTAGGGTTTGCCGATTAGCTCTCCAAGCTTGACCACGCCCTTATGGGTGTGAAACTCTTCGTCAGCCTTGACCTTAACCAGATACCGCCGCCGCCCGTCCAAGTAGAGCAGGAGGTCTTTTCCCTCCTCTATGGCTTCCAAGCTTCAGAACCCCTAAAAGATAGTTAAAGCCAGAGCTTTAAGAGGTTAATCTCCCGCATAGCTTCACAAAGTTCTCCAAGATGAGAGGCCCCTCGTTTCCCTCCCTCACCTCGGGATGAAACTGGACGGCAAAGAAAGGCTTAAACCGGTGTTTCACAGCCTGGATTTTGCAGTTTTCCGAGCTGGCATAGTTTTCGAAGGGGCCTTTCAAGTCTAGAAGCTCGTAGTCATGGTTTTCATAGACCAGAAGCTCGCTTCTCCCAGGAGCCAAAGGATATTCCCGGGAAAACCTTATCCAGGTTAAGCCTACCTCGCTGAAGCTAAGCCTTCTCATCCTGCAGCCGTGGCAGTGGCCAAGGATTCTAAGCCCTAAACATATGGCAAGCACGGGGATTTCGGCAAGCCCGTAAAGATTGCAGTACCACTCTAAGTATTCCCTTCTAGCCCTGCCGGGGATGATGCCTCCTGAAACTATGAGGCCTGCGTAAGCCTTCAAGTTCAGGGCTTCCATGGGCTGTTTAACGTCGTAGTCCACGTTCAGGGCTTCCAGTACCTCTAAAAGCTCCTTTAAAGTTTCGCTTCTATTGTTTAAAACGAGGATTTTCACGTTGAAATGTTTCCCTCCCAGTCTTCTTCAACCGCCAGCCTAATCCGCTCCGCAGCCTCTTTAAGGTTTTCCATGGATGCGGAGTAGGATATGCGTAGGTGCCCCTCGCCAGCCTCCCCGAAGCCTACGCCGGGACTTGTCACCACATGGGCTTTTTCCACCAGGAACCTTGCAAACTTGAAGGAGTCTCCTTCCAGGCCTGAAATGTCTGGGAACAGGTAGAAGGCGCCCTTCGGCTTGGAAACCTTGAAACCTTTAACTCTGCTTAGGCTTTCGTAGATAAGCTTCCTCCGCCTGTCATACTCTCTAATCATCTTGGAAACGTAGGATTCAGCTTTTTCCAGGGCTGCCAGTGCAGCCTTCTGGGAGATGCTGCTGGCGCACACGTTTATGGCTCCCCTCAACTTCAGAATTCCGCTTACAGCCTTTTCAGGGCCTGCCACGTAGCCGATTCTCCAGCCTGTCATAGCGTAAGTTTTAGAGAAGCTTCCTATGACAACCGTTCTCTCAGCCATCCCCGGGAAGGAAGCGATGCTGATGTGTTTTTCTCCTTCGAAGATAAACCTTTCGTAGACTTCATCCGAGATCACGTAGAGGTCGTGGTCCACGGCTATCTCAGCCAAAGCCCTTACAACGTTCTCGCCATATACGGCTCCCGTAGGGTTGCAGGGGCTGTTAACCATCATAAGCTTTGTTCTGCCGGTAACCTTCTTCAAGGTTTCCTCTGGAACGGGGTTGAAGCTTTCCCTCTCCACGGGTATGAGCACAGGTTTGCCCATGGCGGCTATCACACCTGAAAGGTAAGGCGGATAGTAGGGGCTGAAAATTATAACTTCGTCTCCCCGGTCTACCAACGCCATGATCGTGGCGAAGAGGGCTTCGGAGCTTCCGCCTGTCACGACGATTTCTCTTTCAGGGTTATACTCTAAGCCCAGGCTGGCTTTGAGCTGTTCGGCTAGGGCTTCCCTAAGCGGCTTTATACCTCTCTCCCCAGTGTAGTGGGTGAAACCTTCATCCATAGCCTTCCTTCCAGCTTCGATTATCGGCTGGGGGGTTGGGAAATCCGGCTCGCCGATGTTAAGGTAGATCATGTCTTCGAAGCCCAGCTTTACAGCGTAATCTCTCATCTCACGGTGGAGAGGACGTTTAATCTGTTCTCCCCTGAAGGCTAATCTCTTCAAGCAAGCTTCAACTCCTTAAACATTAGCCAGCTAACCATATTAATTTAGTTTTTCTTGGTGGCGGAAGACGTTTTACAACTTGAAACGCCATTTTTCAGGGGAAAACGCCGTTTCTTCCCGCTGAGCCTTTGGAATGGTTTATCGCCGTTAAATACTGATTTATATAGTTCGTTGAGAGAATTTTCTAGAGGTCTGCTGGAAATGGCGTCAAGTAAAAAGAAAACTTTAAAGAGGAAGGTTAAGCAGAAACTTGAGATTTGGAAGGAGATTCTGCCTTCCATAGGAAAGGCTGAACTTTACAGGCTTGTTTGCAGGCTTAAACGCCATGCCAGGATATTCTCCTGTAGGGTTGAGCGGGATGGCAAAATCTCCCTCATCCTCGGTTACACTTCAACCAGAAAGCGTGTTAATACACGTGTTCTGATTTCAAGCTGGGTTGGGAAGAGAAGCTACAACTCCTACAAGCTTTTAAACTACAAGGCGAAAGGCGAACTTAAAAGGTTCACGGTGAAGTATCCCTTCTAAATTGGCGTGAAATCGCAGCGAAACCCGTCTGTTCACTTGTTTTCCTAAATCAACCTGCTTTTGAAGCATAAATTTTTTAAACTATAGGTCTTTAAAGTATAAGGTTGGGGAGAAGAAGAATGGCTAAAAAGAAGACAACAAAGAAGAAGACTAAGGCTAAGAAAAAGAAGAAAAAGTAAGTAGTTTATCTGGGCAAGTTTATTTCAAAAGTTAACCCAGATATCCCAGCTGATTTTTTAAGCGGCTTTTCTTCCACTTCCTCCTTTTTTAGGACGCTATGTTTTTATGGCGGAATATGAGATGAATGGTTTAGGTGTAATAGTGTTGGAGCGAATTATCGTCAAGCCCTCCGAGAAAGCGAAGCCTGTTTACGGAACGGTAACCGTGAAACGCGGATTCGCCAGAATG
>QMXU01000156.1 GCA_003662305.1 Candidatus Hecatellales archaeon | reverse complement strand
CCATTATACTCTGATGGTGAGAAGCTACCTATCCTCATCAAGCTTTTAGGATACTTCCTTGGTGATGGCGCTTTTGATGGTAAAAAAACATGGTTTTATGGAAGTCTTGAAGGACTTAAGGAGCTTCGGAGAGACCTAGAAAAAATCGGCTATAAGCCTTCACGTATTTTAACGAGGAAAAAACAAAGCCGGCTTAACGGTAAAAAGTTTGTAGGTACTGAAAACTCTGTTTTTGTGTCAGCCAAAAGTTTCAGGGTTCTACTTGAGAAGTTGGGTGCGCCTACTGGCAGGAAGACAAACGCTCAATTTTCCATCCCAGCATGGCTTACAAAACTTCCCAGATGGTTAAAAAGGCTATTTTTAGCTGCTTACTTTGGAGCTGAGATGAATAAGCCGCAGACAATTAACGGCTATAATTTCGAGCAGCCTTTCGTTTCTTTAACCAAAAATAAAAGCGCCTCCGCAAACGGAATAGTCTTCCTTGAAAAAATATCAGAACTCGTTAAAGAGTTCGGGGTTAAAACCTCTAAAATTCTGTTGGAGAAGTTTAAGAGCAAGGTGAGATTAAAGCTGGTTTTTTCAGAAAAACCTGAATCTCTTCTAAACCTTTGGTCTAAGGTAGGCTACATCTATAATCCAGAGAGGCAAAGACTTGCTCTCGCAGCTATAAGCTGGATTCGGTGGAAGCAAAAAGTTATTGAGGAGAGGCAAAAAGCAGCCGAGACTGCTACAAATATTCACGCTTCAGGCTTAACTGTAAGCGAAATAATGTCTAAAGTTAATTCAACCTGGATAAATGAGAGATTTATTGAACGAAGCATCTATGAAGGTAGGAAAACAAGTCCTCGCATCCCTCAAAGTTTTCCAACTTTCGAGGAATGGTCAGCTGAAAATGCTGATGTGGATATAGTGTGGGACGAGATCGAAAAGATACGTATAGAACCTTATGATGGACTTGTTTACGATATAACAGTGGAGGATGAAGCCCACAACTTCGTGGCTGAAGGCTTCGTAGTATCAAATTGCGGGGTCAGACTTTTAAGGACAAACCTCACCGAGGAGGATGTACGGCCTAAGCTCAGCCAGCTTCTGGAAACCATCTTCAGAAACGTGCCCTCCGGCCTTGGGAGCAAAGGCAAAATCAGGCTTAACCCTGCCGAGCTTGACAGGGTGATTGTTGAAGGCATAAACTGGGCTCTTGAAAGGGGGTACGGCTGGCCTGAAGACAGGGAGCACTGCGAGGAGTACGGCTGCATGAGCGGGGCAGACCCTAAAAACATTTCACCCATAGCCAAGAAGAGGGGAGCCCCGGAGCTTGGAACCCTTGGAAGCGGAAACCATTTCCTGGAAATCCAGAAGGTTGACAGAATCTTCGACCCTGAAAAGGCTAAGGCCCTTGGAATCTACGAGGAAGGCCAGGTTACTGTGATGATTCACACGGGCTCCCGTGGATTCGGTCACCAGATATGCTCTGACTATCTGCGCATCATGGATAGGGCTGTTCGTCGTTACGGGATAACGCTTCCGGACAGGGAGCTGGCGTGCGTTCCAGGCCACAGCCCGGAGGGACGAGACTATTTTAGCGCCATGACGGGGGCGGTAAACTATGCCTTCACGAACAGGCAGTGTATAACCCACTGGGTTAGGGAAGCCTTCAGCCAGGCCTTCAGCCAGCCTGCTGAAAAACTCGGCCTTGAACTTATCTACGACGTAGCCCACAACATCTGCAAGGTTGAAGAGCACATGGTTGACGGTGGAAGACGTAAGGTTTTCGTGCACCGGAAGGGGGCTACGAGGGCTTTACCTCCAGGCCATCCGGCTCTTCCAAGAAGCTACCAGTCTACCGGTCAGCCTGTGCTTATTGCCGGAACCATGGGGACCAGCAGCTGGATTCTCATAGGAACTCCTAAAGCCATGGAGTTAAGCTTCGGCTCCACCGCTCATGGAGCTGGAAGATACATGAGCAGGAGGGCGGCTACAAGACAGTTTGGAGGACACCAAGTTAAAAGGGAGCTGGAGGGCAGAGGCATCCTTGTCAGGGCAGCCAGCATGACTGTTGTAGCTGAGGAAGCTCCGGGAGCATACAAGGATGTTGACAGAGTTGCTGACGTTTCCCACAGCATTGGAATCGGCACCAAGGTGGTGAGGCTTGTGCCTTTAGGAGTGGTGAAAGGGTAAATTTCGCCTGTTAACGGCACATTATTTCCGCTTCCTTCAGAGTTAGCAAACCGTTTAAATCTTCCAAGTTTAACCCCAAAAGGGGAAATAGGGTTGAAACCTGAAACTAGATTAACTGAAATATGGAAGATAGCCTAGCGGGCTGGCTATGCCTCGTTGGGAAAATAAGCCTAAATCTACTCAACATTAAAAGAAAAAGGGTTAATTCTTTAATTCTTAATTTAATGAAGTAAACGAGAGGGGAATCAGTTGATCGCTGAGTCTATTAGGAAGTGGATCAGAAGAGAGCTTTATTGCAAGGAATGTTATAGCCGTCTTTCTTCCTTGTTAACTGATAATCCTTATGCCCTCAGCATTCTTGAAACAAATTCGAGAGAAAGCGGAGAACATGCTGAAGCTTTAAGGAGGGCTGCTGAAATTCTCGGCGTAAAGCTTTCGCCTGAAGACTTTAAACCTGAAATGCCTGAGGGCGTCAAGCCTGTTGAGACGCATAATATGTCACCGGTTGAAATCGTCTATCAAGGAATTAAACAGCACCTTAAAGTTGAAGTTGTCGCAAGAGAAGCCTACGAACGGCTAGCCGAGCAGGTGGAAAACCTGGAGGCAAAAGAAATCTTCAGAAACCTAGCCAAAGCCGAAGAAAAACACCACAAGATGCTCACAGCC
Organism: Candidatus Hecatellales archaeon; assembly: GCA_003662305.1. GTDB lineage: Archaea > Thermoproteota > Bathyarchaeia > Hecatellales > Hecatellaceae > B25. Next base: position 131 of record QMXU01000156.1, on the reverse strand, counting down.
CTACTCCAAACGTTAGAACAAACTTACCCTCAACTAAAAGAAAAAGGAAGTACGGGGGTTTAGCGGGACTAAACGGGAGATACCTCCATTCACTTCTTTTAGGAGTGATGAAGGCTAGCCTGAAACCCTTT
>QMXU01000155.1 GCA_003662305.1 Candidatus Hecatellales archaeon | reverse complement strand
GTGTCGCTTTGAACCTTCCCCGTCTCCGGGTCGATGGGGGAGTTAATGTCAACCCTGACCAGAACGGTTCTGCCTGAAATGTTCACATCTTCAAGCGTCAGATATAACTGTTTCACGGTGTCCCCCCCAAACCATTATTAAAAGGGAAGCCTTCCGGGCAGAGAAAGCTGGCTTCAGCCTTCGATTCTCGAGAAGAAGCGCTCCTTGATCCCCATAGACTTGTCGGTTAGGTCCATGGACCTTGCAGGGTTGGATTCAAGCTCGGTTAAAGCCCTTATGGCGTCCACGTTTTCAGGCACCACGATGGCGAGGTTGTGCACCTGGTAAACCAGGTATATTTCGTCGTTTTTGGTTGCGAGGATGTCCCTCCAGACGGCTACCTCCCACATGTCTCCCATAGGCCTTCCAAGCATTTTCATGAGAACCATAACGGAGGCAAGGTCTACCAGCCCGTCAGCAGTATCCACGAAGCAAACCCTCCTCGCCTTGTCCAGAACCGTTAAAACCTCCTCCTTTGAAATGTTCCTCGGAGCCTTCACGATAGCGAAGTGCATGTGGCTTATGGTGTAGGGCCCCTTAGCAGCGATAGTGGTTATCGGGAGGTCTGGGATAACCGTCTGCGCGTCAGGACCTTGATGGCTTGGAATATGGGTTTCAGGAACCATGGTTTCCAAGGTTGCCCTGGAATGGGCTTTCCAAGGGTCTGTTGTCCTCCTGGCGAGCACGGCCCAAGCCCGCTCTACGAGGCCAGCCTTATGAAGGCTTCCCAGAACCCTGCATATCCCCGTCGTGTTGCAGGATACCACCCTAGTGAACTGTCTGCCTAGGGCGGTTTCATAGTTCATTTCAGCTACGAAGGAGTGCCCGGTCATCTCGTGTTTTTCTCCGCCTTGGAAGATGGCTTTGACGCCTGCCTTCTCGTATACGGCTTTCATTCTTGCTCCTATTCCGGCGGGGGTTGCGTCTATCACCACGTCTACATCCTTTAGAAGGTCGTCTATGGTTCCTGCAAGCGTTATCCCTGCCTTGGACATTTCGTCAAGCCTTTCTGGGGGTGAAGCGTAGATTTCGTAGCCTTTCTCGTAGGCTGCCTTAATCCTGTAGTCAACCATGGCGTCTGCTACTCCTACAAGCTTCATGTCAGGCTGAAGGGAGACGGCGTCAGCACACCTACAACCAATCATGCCGTAACCGACAACTCCAACCTTAACTTTAGCTTTAACCATGGGAGTGCCCCTCCGAATCCTTCACAGTTGGCAGGATAAACTATAATTCTTAAGCCTATTAAAAGCTACTTTAAGGAGGGGAAAACTTTAAACTTGTTTAACGGTTAAACATATAAACCATGGAGCGGAAAAAGCGAAAGGAAAAACAGTATTTTGTGGGGGTAAGGCTTACGGAGGAACAGCGTAAACTTTTAAGCCAAATCCAGGAGGACGCAGGCCTAAGCAAAACAGAAATCCTGCTGAGAGGCTTGGAGCTTTTAAGCGAATACTACTCGCTGGGGCTGGATAAACCCCTCCTAAGCATGGAGCTGAAAAGGCTGGAGGAGGAAGCCCTACGCCACGCTGAAGCCCTCAAACGTATAAGACGCAGGGAGGAAGCCCTAAAAGAGATAGTTCGAGAACTCCGGGACATAGACAAGATAGTTGACAAATACGGTGGGAAGCCGGAAGCCCTAATCCAGATACTGCTCGACATCCAAGCCCGATACCGGTGGATTTCAAAGCCGTCCCTAATCTGGGTTTCGGAAAGGCTGGGAATCCCGCTTTCAAGAATCTACCAGATTGCCACCTTCTACAAGGCCTTCAGCCTCACGCCTCAGGGACGCCACAGGCTTAGAATCTGCCTTGGAACCGCCTGCCATGTGCGCGGGGGAGCACAGGTGATGGAGGCTGCTGAGAGGCTTCTGGGCGTAAAAGACGGTGAAGTAACCCCGGATGGAAGGTTCACCCTTGAAAGAGTGAACTGCCTTGGATGCTGCGCCCTCGGCCCCGTCGTCGTAGTTGACAACGAGTACTACGGAGGCGTGAAGCCGGGCGACCTGGAGAAAATCCTTTCAAAATACGAGTAGGAGGAGGAAGAACATGGCGAAGGTTAGGTCTCCTGAAGACTTGGAGAAGATTAGAAGGGAGATTCTCGCTGAGAGGAAGCCGGACAAGCCCATCATAGCCGTATGCGTCAGCACAGGATGCAGTGCGCTGGGAGCAGGAAAGGTTGTGGAAGCCCTGAGAGAGGAGCTTAAAAAGCGTGGGCTGGAGGAGAAGGTGGAAATCAAGGAGACAGGGTGCATGGGGTTCTGCGAGCTTGGGCCGAGGCTGATAATATACCCAGGCGAAATACCCTACTTCAAGGTTAAGCCTGAAGACGCCTCTGAAATCGTTTCAAAAACCGTTCTCAAAGGGGAAGCCGTTGAGAAACTGTTCTACACGGATCCTGTTACAGGCGAAAAAATCCAGAAGCTGGAGGAGGTGCCCTTCTATAAGCATCAGGTTAGGCTTCTCCTAGAAGCAAACGCCAGGATAGACCCCAAGAAAATCGAGGACTACATCGCCCTTGGAGGCTACAGTGCGCTGGCTAAAGCCTTAACCCAGATGACGCCTGAACAGGTGATAGAGGAAGTTAAAAAGGCGAATCTTAGAGGGCGTGGCGGCGGAGGCTTCCCTGCTGGAAGAAAATGGGAGACAACGCGGAACGCTCCTGGAGAGCCTAAATATGTGATTGTCAACTGCGACGAGGGAGACCCAGGAGCCTTCATGGACAGAACCCTCATGGAGGGAAACCCGCACAGCGTTCTTGAAGGGCTTATCATTGGAGCCTACGCGATAGGAGCCAGGGAAGGCTTCATCTACGTCCGTGAAGAGTACCCTACAGCCGTGGAGAACATCACCAGGGCCATAAAGCAGGCTGAAGAATACGGCTTCCTAGGCGATAACATCCTTGGAACAGGCTTCAGCTTCAAGGTTAGAATCCACAGGGGCGCCGGAGCATTCGTTTCCGGGGAGTCAAGCGCGCT
>QMXU01000154.1 GCA_003662305.1 Candidatus Hecatellales archaeon | reverse complement strand
GGTAAGAAGCAGGATTGAAGCTGTAAAATTCGAGCAGCCGGATGGAAAGCCAACTATCATCGAAGCCCTATGCACAGGCTGCGGGATATGCGCTAAAAAGTGCCCTTTCGAGGCTTAAGAAATTGTGAATCTCCCGGACGAGCTGGAAGAGGAATGTAGCCACCGGTATGGGGTTAACGCCTTCAAGCTTTACAGGCTTCCCACCCCCCTGCCCGGCACGGTTTTAGGTCTGCTAGGGAAAAACGGGACAGGTAAGTCTACAGCCCTGCAAATTTTGGCGGGGGAAATTAAGCCGAACCTTGGAAGGCTGGGAACCCCTCCAGACTGGAGTGAGATTGCCAAGCACTTCCGGGGCTCCGTCCTCTACGACTACTTCTCAAGGCTTGGAGAGGGCAGACTTAAAGTGATCCATAAGCCCCAGTATATCACAGATATTCCGAGGCTTGTGAAGGGTACGGTTAGAGAAGTTTTAGGGAGAGCTGACGAGAGGGGCCTGATGGGCTGGGCTGTGGAAGCCTTAGAGCTTGGAGAGGTTTTGGACAGGACTGTGGAGGTTTTGTCAGGAGGCGAATGCCAGCGGCTGGCGGTGGCGGCTGCCCTCTGCAGGGAAGGCGACGTATACCTGTTTGATGAGCCTTCAAGCTATCTGGATGTCAGGCAGAGGCTTAACGTGGCTAAAGCCGTTAGAAGGCTTAAGGCTGAAGGTAAAACGGTGCTTGTGGCCGAGCATGACATAGCCATGCTGGACTACCTCTCAGACAACGTATGCCTAATCTATGGTTCACCCAGCATCTACGGGATAGTCTCCCTCCCCTACGGCGTCAGAACAGGCATAAACATTTACCTAGAAGGATATCTCCCCAGCGACAACGTTAGGTTCAGAAGGGAGCCCATAAGGTTCCACGTTAAGCCTCCAACCGCAGCCCGGGAATACGAGACCCCCCTCTTCCAGTGGACAGAGCTTGAGAAACGCTACGAAGGCTTCACCCTGAAGGTTAAACCGGGAGTTCTCCATGCAGGCGAAGTTATAGGTGTCCTAGGACCCAACGGGATAGGTAAAACCACCTTCGTAAGGCTTCTGACAGGCGGAGAAAAGCCTGACGGAGGAGAATTCCTGGTAGCACCCGAAGATGCCTCCATAAGCTACAAGCCCCAATACGTTTCAGCAGAGTATTCGGGAACTGTAGCCGAATACCTGGAAGAGGCGGCTGAAGCAGAGTTCCAGTCTGAAAGGTTTAAAGCTGAAATTCTCGGGCCCCTAGGCCTCGTGAAACTGCTGGACAGGGAAGTTGAAGAGCTGAGCGGAGGAGAGCTTCAGAAGGCTGCCATCGCAGCGTGCCTCGCACGGAAAGCAGCAGTCTACGTTCTCGACGAGCCCAGCGCCTTTCTGGATGTTGAGGAGAGGCTGGCTGTGGCAAGGGTTATCAGGAAGAACGTGGAGAGGCTTAGCTCTGCAGCCCTCGTGGTCGAGCATGACATTGTAGTTCAGGATTTCATAGCTAACAGGCTTATGGTTTTCCTTGGAGAGCCTGGAAGGCAGGGTGAAGCAAGCCCGCCCCTGCAGCTCAGGGAAGGCATGAACAGGTTCCTGGCAGACCTCGAAATAACCTTCAGGAGAGACCCTCAGACAGGGAGGCCCAGAGTGAACAAGGAAGGCTCGAAGCTTGACAGATACCAGAAGGAAATAGGAGAATACTACTATATTCCAGCTAAAGAAAAGGTTTAGGGGGCTTAACGTTTCCCAGCTGCTGTTTTCTGCGTTATCGGCATGGACAGGAGTCCTTGGCTTTCAGCTTCAACTATTTTCCCTCCGGGGCAAAGACCATAGCATTCCCTGCATGAAGGACACTCGTAGGGGGCTACCTCAGGAACAAAGGCTATCTGCCTTTCCGTCCCCCTCCCAACGAAGCTTACAGCGTTAGCCTTCTTCACCTCGGCGCAGTAGCGAACGCAAAGGCCGCATAGAATGCAGGCTGTAGGCTCAGCTTGGAAGCGGCTTTCCTTAACCCCGTATTTCTCGGCTAGGTCGCGTAGGGGGCCGCTGGCAGGTGCCAGAGGAAGCATCAGCTCCAACAGGATTTTACGCATCTTCCTAATCTTCTCCGTGCTGGTTTTAACCTTCAAGCCTTCCTCCACAGGGTAGACGCAGGAGACCACGTACCGGGTTCTGCCGTTCTTGGTTGCCTCCACAAGGCAGATTCTACACGCCCCGTAGGGCTCCAACTGCTCGTTGTAGCATAGGGTTGGGATTTCTATTCCCGCCTTCTTGGCTGCCTGCAGAACGGTCATACCCTCCTCGGCTTCAACGGTTTTACCGTCTATTTCAAGCGTGATTTTCCTGCCCATCAGTCTTCACCTCTCTTCTTTTTCACCCGTTTAACCTTTATCCCGTAGCGGGCTGGAGGCGGGGTTGGAGGCGAAAACTTTTTCACCGAATCGAAGGGGCAAACCTGGAAGCATACTCCACACCTGATGCATTTCTCTTGGTCTATCACGTGGACTATGTCTTTTTCGCCTGAGATGGCTTTAACCGGACAGTTCCGCATGCATATGAAGCAGGCCTGGCATTTCTCAGGGTCAATATAATAGGCGGTTAAGGCCTTGCACACTTTGGCAGGGCATCGCCTGTCCAGTATGTGGGCTTCGTATTCTTCTCTGAAGTAGTTTAGGGATGTGGCGATGGGGTTAGCTGCAGTGGTTCCAAGGGCGCAGAGGGATGCTGTCTGAAGTAGCTCGCACAGGTCTTCCAGGGTTTGAAGGTCTTCAGCTCTGCCCTGGCCTCCGCATATCCTGTTCAGTATGGTTAGAGCCTGCTTTAGTCCTTCCCTGCATGGAACGCATTTCCCGCAGGATTCTTGGGCTAGGAAATCGATGTAGTAGCGGGTTACGTCGACGATGCAGGTGTCTTCGTCCATGACTATCATTCCGCCGGAGCCCATCATGGAGCCGACTTTGGTAAGCTCGTCGAAGTCTACGGGAAGGTCCAAGTATTTCTCGGGGATGAAGCCTCCTGAGGGG
>QMXU01000153.1 GCA_003662305.1 Candidatus Hecatellales archaeon | reverse complement strand
CTTGAAATCCAGCTCCTTCCTCTATCATAGACATGTCTACCTCTTTCGCCTTCTGGCTCGTTCGTCTTTTATCATACCTATTATGGTGGCTACGATTACCGCTAGGGCTATGGAGAGTATGAGCAGGTCCAAGAGGAGGCGCTTCCCCTATTTAAATGGGGTTTTGTATGGATTTTAGGGTTTGGTTATTTGCTTAGGATCGCCCTTATCATGAAGTATATTCCAACGGCTACCCCTATGGCGGGTACGATTATGAGGGGATTCACGTCCAACAAGGCTCACACTCTCGTTTTGGCGCTTGGGAGCAGGATAGAGGCTCCCACCAATAGCCGCAGCCGCTTTTCTTGGCTTATAAGGGCCAGGGAGAGGCTGAACAAGAGGAAGATGTAGTAGGGTGTGAAGGTTACAAGCAGCCCTCCGCAAAAAAGCTGAACTGCCGCGAGGAGAAGCCAAACCTTAGAGGTTCTCAGACTCATGGTCGTCATCGCTTTTAGATGCAAACCTAAAATATAAATTTAAGGAGCCTAGCGTAAAGGGCTGGAGGACCTGCTCATGCCTAGGGTTGAGCTTCCTGTCTGTACGGTTTGCGGCAAGCGTAGGAGGCCATGGCTTATCAGCGAATGCACCTTCCATGGGGGACTTGTCTGCGACAGTTGCTGCGATAAGTGTTTTAAGAAGCACGATGATAAGTGTATGAAAGCGCGTGTAGGCCTCATGAGCTGCTTGGGCTTAGGCTGCGAAACGTTCAGGTCGACCAGTATGGGGCCGTTACAATGGTTGACGGTAAAACAGGTCAAAGGCGTATCCGCCTGGTTCAGAGCGCACCCTACCTGCAGGTGTGGATTAACCATCATCCAAGGAAGGATGACCCTGACGCGCCTCTATGGTTCACCTCGAGGCATACGGGGATGACCGTGGGCCGTCTTGAAACCCTGCTCACTACCTTGGCTTATCGGGCTGGCCTTAAAGGGAGAATCTACCCATATGTTTTTAGGCATAGCCGCCTCACTGAGCTGGCCAAATACCTGACGGAGAGCGAGCTGAAGACTTATGCTGGCTGGACCCAGGGAAGCCGTGTGGCTCAAGTCTACGTCCACCTTTCAGGCAGAGACCTAGACCGTAAAATCCTGAAGATTCACGGGTTGAAGCCTCCAGAGGAGGAACTTATGCCAGCTGGAGAGATGGCTCCTAAACCATGCCTCCGCTGCGGACGTCAAAACCCGGCTGACGCAAAATTCTGCAGCCAATGCGGTCTGCCTCTAACCTACGAGGCGGCATGGGAAGCAGACAAGGTAAGCCAGAAGCTAAGCGAACTACTAAACAGGCCGGAAATCCTGGAAACCCTAGCAAAAACCCTTCGAGAAATCCTAGTTAAAGGTGAAGGGCCCTATGCGACACCACCATGCCGGTGATTCGCATAGAGCCCCGGGCTCTGAACTCAAGATCCTCTTCATTGCCTCGCTCTGGTGGGCTAGAGTCTTCACAGCCCCATTTAGCCTATTTGCGCCGCTTCGGATAAGTTTTTAGCCGTTTCAAGGCTTCAGGTCTTGGAACTACTATTTCCCCTGTTTCCGGTTCGCCTATGGTTTCAGCTAGGCCTTCCAGGTGAAGGCTTACCGTTAAGGCTACTAGTATAGCGTCAACCTCATGGATGGTCAATGTTTCCTTAACTTTGAATTCTAGGTTTAAGCGTTCAAGCGCCTTTAAGACTTCTTGCCAGGGTTTTTCCTTTCCGGGGAGCTTAAGAATTTTTCTTACCGCTCCTGGGAAGCATTCTACGGTTTTGAAGCCTTGGGCTTCCAGCTTCCTTTTGAGTTTAACAGCTCTGAGGGTTAGTTTTCTCATTCCTCCTAGGGTTGGAGGCAGAACTCTTATTCCTCTTCCTATGAGGGTTCTGTCGCAGGGTCTGAGGTTTCCACGGCTTGGAAGGTTTAAGGGGGCATCTACGCCTACTGCTTCCGGCTTGAAGTCTTTTACGGCTTGGAGGATTTCGCGGGTGCTGTGGAGGGTGAAAACTTCGGCTTTAAGGTTTGAGTGGAGAAGGCATACTCCTGTGGGGCGTTTTTCAACTCCTGCCAAGTCTATTCCTACCACACGTTTCAAGGCTTTCAAGCCTTAAAGGCTTAAATGACATGGCCTGTTTTAAATAGTTGGAGGGTTTGTTATGGCTTTATCTGTTTCATCAGTTTCAGGATTGTTCCTGCTGGTTATAATTATTTTAATGTTTCTCGGTGCCTCGCTTAAGATTGTTAAGGAGTATGAGAGGGCGGTGATTTTCAGGCTTGGAAGGCTTCTGGGGGCTAAGGGACCCGGCCTCTTCTTCAGGATACCTATGGTGGACGTTTTCAGGAAGGTTGACCTTCGAGTTGTAACCTTCGACGTTCCGAAGCAGCGGATAATCACCAAGGACAACATTACGGTTGACGTGGACGCTGTGGTCTACTACAGGGTTTTCGACCCTGTCAGAGCGGTGGTAAGCGTGGAAAACTATATTTTCGCCACCAATCTGCTGGCTCAGACGACCCTTCGAGACATCATAGGACAGGTTGAACTCGACGACCTTCTAGCGAAAAGAGAGGAATTAGGCAGGAGGCTTACGGAAATAATAGATGCAGCGACAGACCCGTGGGGGATAAAGGTTACAAGCGTGTCCATTAAGGATGTTTCGCTTCCGGAGACCATGCAGAGGGCTATAGCTAAGCAGGCTGAAGCTGAAAGAGAGCGGCGTTCAAGGATTATTATGGCCGAAGGAGAATATCAGGCTGCAGCCAAAATGGCTGAGGCTGCTAAAATGTACGAGAAGAATCCTGTGGCGGTAAGGCTTAGGGAGCTTCAAACCTTAACGGAGATTGCCAGGGAGAGAAACCTTGTTGTGGTTACACCTTCAGCGACGGGCTCAGACCTGGCGACCATTCTAGGCTTGGTCAAACAGCAAACTAGCCCACGGGAAAGGTGAAAGTCCCTGTGCCTTTGAAGGTGTCAAGCAGCCTTTTCCTGCTCCTAATTTTTCTTTTACTTCTGGGT
>QMXU01000152.1 GCA_003662305.1 Candidatus Hecatellales archaeon | reverse complement strand
GCTAGGTTGAAGGCGAACCTTGCCACCCGCTCCGAAGCCTTACGGGTTATAAGCCTTGTGGAGATTCCCACTCCAGGGGCGACCTCGAACTCTTTGGCATAGTAGAAGCCCTCCGTGTTCTCCCTTACGATTACAAGGTCTATGTCAGGTCTGAGACATGGAACGTTTGGAAGGCTTCTGGCAGGCCTAACGTTAGCGTAAAGGTCAAACATGGTTCTAATTTTAACGGCGACGCTTACAGGAGAGCCTGGCTCCTCCGGGGTGGTTACAGGACCCTTAAAGCAGGCGTGAGACTGCTTAAGCTTTTCAACGGTTTCCTCTGGAAGGTTGGTTCCATACTTGGGTATAACGGAAACCCCAGCCTCGCACATTAAAAATTCGAACCTAACGTCTTTAACTGCTTCCTGAACAGCGTTTAAAACTTTTAAGGCTGCGTTCACAACTTCCGGGCCTATGCCTTCTCCGGGAATAACTGCAATCCTGTAGGTTCCAGCCAACCCTAAAACTCCCCTGCTTCAGCCTCTTCAAAAATCCCAGCTTCCAATTATTAACTTTTCTGCAGGGCGCACTCCATCTTCAAGCTTGTAAGCAGGGGCACCTCAACCAGAAATATCAGGGCGAGAATTATGTAGGCTGAAATGAAGCCTAAGCCTTCGATGAGAAGCCCTGTCAGGATTGAAGATAGCGAAGCCGCAGCCATGCTGGCCGTGAAAAGGACGCCGTAGCCTATCCCCCACGCCTCTCTCGGCGTAATGTCCGTGGCTAAAGCGTCGTGAAGCGTTATAACCGACCACACAGCCATCCCAGCAGCCACCACCAGAGGTATAGGATTCCTCCACGGCGCCAGAGCCATGGCTGCAATTAAGCCTGACGAAGCAAATATCATGGCCAACATAAGCTTTCTACGTTCCACCCTGTCAGCCAGATACCCTGTTAAAGGCTGAATCATTCCCGCAACGTAGAAAAGCGCGTAGTAGTATCCTGTTTTAGCCGCGGCTATCCCGTAAATGGAGATTAAGAAAAGAGGTAGAAAGTTTCCAATCCCCCTAATCGTCAACGTCATCATCATGAACATGGACAGAAGCCGCTTAAACCCGTAGACCTGGAAAAGGTTTTTCAGGGGTAAAGGCTTCTCCACAGGACTGACCTCGGGTGCAACAGCCAGCAGAATGAACGCTCCCAACGTGAAGCCTAAAACCGAAAAGAGGATAAGCGGCATCCTCCAGCCTAAGGGAATTAACACCGCTACCGCCGCTGGCGTTAAAGTGAACCCCAGCGAAGAGGATAAACCGTGGATTCCCAAGGCTCTCCCCCGCTGCTCTCTCGGGAAAACATCTGATATGAGGTGGAGGGACAGCGGATGGTGGGCTGACCCCCCAAGGCCTGCGAGAGCCTGAAAGGCAAGGATAGCATAGTAACTGGTGGATGTGGCTGTCAGAAGCATTCCGGCAGAGGACAGCATAAGCCCGAAGCCCATAAGCTTGGCAGGGTTAAACCTTCCAGCTAAGGCTCCGACGGGAATCTGCCCTACCGCGTAGGTGGCAAGGAAAACCGAGAAGACAATTCCAGCCTCCGTGTAGGTTAAATTGAACTCCTCCAGAATCATGGGTGAAAGGGCTGGAACCAGAATCCAGAAGCTATGGTTTATAGCATGCGATATCGAAATTGAAAGCAGGGTTTGAAGGCTGCGTGACGGTTTTCCACTCAACCTTTCTCCCTTCCAGCCCTTCGTGAAGCCCTAAAAGCCAGCCACCTGCTAATCTCTTTATAGTCAGCAAGCCGGAATATTAGCAGTTTTCGCTTCACACCCGGACTGGAAGCTAAAAATCCGCAATGGTTAAATGAAAAAACGGTTTTTAAGGGTTAAAAGGAAGCCTTTTTAAGCCTTCCTTTAGCATGGGCGGCTCACGTAAAAAGGGTCTGCCGGGATGAAGCTTTACGTGATATATGGAGACGAGTTTGGAGAGCGCTTCATAGGCAACCTGCTGAACTATTCAGCTTTCTGCGAAGCATGCGGGCTGCTCTGCGAGCACTGCAGGACTGCTTATCCCTCCTATGCCTCAGACTTTGAAGGCGTTTTCAGGGTAGACTCCGAGCTTCCCTCCTTCATCGAGGAGCCGGAGGGTTTTCTCCCTTCAAGCGTAGGCTTGGCTGAAGTGCTGGTTGCAGTTGGAATCCACGTAGACCTGCTTCTCGCCATCCCGAAACTCGTAGCCGACAGCAAGGTTAAAGGGGTGATAGTTCCGGTGGAGCACAGCCACTGGTGTCCTCCAGCCGTCAGAAACCAGCTTAAAAGCGAACTCGGAGAGATGAACGTTGAGTCAGCGTTTCCGAAGCCCTTCTGCGCCCTCGAGAAGCCTGAAACCGGAGGGATAATCGACACCTTCATCGACAGATATATGGTTGGAAGACCTAAACTTGAAGTTAAAATTGTTCGGGGCGTAATCCGTGGAACCCGTGTTTTGAGAAGCGCCCCCTGCGGTTCAACATGGTATATCGCCCAGCAGCTTAAAGGACGTAGGGTGGAAGACGTGGAAGAGGCTGTGTCGAAAGCCCACCATTCCTACCCGTGCACGGCCAGCATGGAAGTAGACAGGGAAATAGGTGACACAATCCTCCATAAGGCAGGATACATCATAAGAGAAGAAGTGCTGGAAGCCGTAAAGAGGGCGCAGTCTGCCGAAGCCCTGAAACGTTTGAAGGCTTAAAGCTAAGATGCCCCTGTCAGGCCTTAGCGAAAACGGTTTCTAAAGCCTTCTTCGCCGCCCGTATCGTCTGCGCTCCACCGCTTACAAAGGTGACTTTCAGGGCTTCCAAGACTTCCTCCCGGGTTGCCCCAAGGTTTAATGCTGCCCTCATAGACTGAACCACGCAGTCCTCGCACATCCTCGCAGCACCTATGCTCATGACCAGCAGCATTTTGTATTTGGCGGGCAGAGCACCGTCGCTGAGGATAACCTTGTTGCAGTGCTCGTAGAAGGATGCTGAGGAAGGGTCTAACCTTATGAAAACCTCCATCGGCCCAGGT
>QMXU01000151.1 GCA_003662305.1 Candidatus Hecatellales archaeon | reverse complement strand
GTTTTAACGTAGACAGCCCAGGGTGGGGGAGAAACCTCTGGAACGTTCTCCATCAGGTAGCGGGAAACCCGCTCCACAAGCCTGTTAGCCTCCACATCATACACCGTTGGCATAGCCCCGAAGCCTCACCGCTCAAACCGTAAACTTATACGTCAAAAAGCAAAAGTTAAACCTTTTGCTGGAAACCCCCACCGGCCAGCAAGCCCTCCACGGAGTTTAGAAGGGTATGGAAGTCCTTCCTAGGGGGGTTTCAAAGTAAGCTTTGCCATGAACTTCTAGGCTGCTATCTCTCAGCGAAGCTAATTCCTGATAGCAGCCCTTTTCCACGGTGAAATACGTTGAAACCCAGTTGTGGTAGGTATTCTCGGGGATAATGGTCCGTTTGGTTATGGTTCCGCTTCCAAGGAGGACACCCGTATCCTTATGTTTTACCGAGTATTCGATTTTTGTTAGGCAGACTCCGTTTGATGTGGGGTTTACTATCTGGAAGGTAATCTGGTAGGTTCGAGCCACGATTTCAGCTTTTTCACTCCAGGTAAAGGATACGGTGCCAACGTAGATGACATTGACACTTAACTTTTTGGGTGGAGGCAGTAACGACGATATAATACTGTACTTTTTCACGAGTTCATTATGCTCCTTTCTCAGCGTGTCATACTCGTTCTTCAGGCTGGAATACTGGGCTTGAAGGATATTATAGTGGCTTTGCAGTTGTCCATGTTCCTCTGCTAAGGACTCGTAAGCCGATTTCAGTTCTAGGTAATCCTTGGACTGGAAGACGCCCAACTGCTCTGAGGGAAAGTAAATGGCGCCTAGGAAACCTGAAATCCACCCTACAGCCAGCCCTACAACTAGCAGCACTACAACGCTTCTCTTCAGGAAAACCAACGGCTATACCTCAAAATACATCTTTCACAGGCTTAACTACATATTTCTTTTCCGGTAGACCAAGCCGGCTTCAGGCTTTAATGAGGTGCAGCCCGCTTCTGTCCGCTTTGAGCAGGATGTCCGCGTAGGCTTCAAACACGGCTCTAACCCTTTCATCATGAGCATTCGGGTTGAACAGCAGGAGAAGCGTGGAGTTGCGGTTTACCATGTGCTCTGCAACCTGCTGGAAAAGCTTGTGAGCCCTCTCGAAGCCCAAGTTTAACACTATATTAGAGAGGCTGTCAACCACTATGAAAACCTGTGGGAAGCTGTTTAACACCTGGTTGAAAGCCTCCAATAGGATGGATGCGTCCGTAATTGAAACCCTCAGGTTGCCTCCTGGAAGAAGCTCTAAAGCCTGCTCTGAAACGGAAAACACAACCACCTTCACGTTCTTCAGCGAGGAAATCCGGCTTCCCTGCCTGGTGAAAACCACCGCAGCCTGGTTGCTAGCCAAAGCCTCATAGACAAACCTTTCCACGTGCTCCTCATAGTTGGAGGCAGGATCGAACTCTAAGAGGGCTTTCCTGCCAGCCAGCTTACCATACGATAAATCCGCTTCCTTGGAAGCAGCCTTTTGGGCTGCGGGGGGCATAGGCTCCGGGGTGGACGGCTTAACTGCTAGGAAGCTTTCGAAAACCTTATGGACCTCGGAAGAGGGGAGAAGCCTATCCTTCCAAGCCAGGTATTGGGCTCTAAGCCCGATGAGGATGTATACTACGCCTATGTTCAGCAGGACCAGCATGGAGAGGACGCCTTCCTTGGGGAGGACGCCAGCCTGCAGAACTGCCCCAACAGCGATGCTGAACGCCAGCACCACCGCTCCGGCGGAAGTATACCTCCAAGCTTTCTCCAGTATTCCCCTCCGCATTAGAAGCAGCAGGAGGATGGCATAGTAAGCCATGCCTAAAGTAATCGCCAAGCTGACCACGTATAGGGCTAGGAGAAGGTCAACTTGGACGAGCAACCTCCATACCCCTTCAAGGCTTTACAGTTAAACCATCGGGGTTAACCTAATTCCATCCTTGGAGATAACTATGTTATGGTACTTCAGGCTTTGGTTTGTGCCACGCATCTTCCTGATTAAGGCTCTCCTCTTTATTTCAAGCTGGTCGACGAAGCTCTCCAAAGTGATAATTCCGTCTGCCAGGAACTCTTCTACACCTGTGCCGATTTTCTGCTCTCCAATGGGAGTTTCAACGATGAGAAGCGTTGTGCAGCCCATCTGATGCACAATCCTGTCGAGAAGTATGCGGATGAGAATTCTCACGTCGATGCTTTCTTTGAAGGCTTGAGCCAACGCCGTGAAGGAGTCGATAACCAGCCTGCTAACCTTGTTCAGGCGCACCTCTTCCATGACGGTGGACAGAATTTCGGTGACGCCTTCCTCCTCCACGGAGGACAAATTTATGAAGCGGAACTTTTTCTCTTCCTCAAGCTTGGCAAGATTGAACTGAAGCTGGACGAAGTTCCTGAAAAACGAGTCACGGCTTTCGGTGAAGGACACGTACAGGCCTGCCTCCCCGTATTTCACTGCCCCCTGGTACAGGAACTGGCATGAAAAAATGGTTTTACCGGAGCCAGCGGGGCCAGCTATGATGATTAAGCTGTCCTTTGGGAAGCCTCCCTCGATTAAAGGGTCTAAACCAGGTATTCCTGTCGGAACTCTTTCAATTTTCTCCATTCTGACCCTAAATATTCTGCTTTCCACTCTTGCATAAACGTTTTTTACAGCAATTCCAACCGTAAACACACAGTTGAAGGGTGATTCACGTAAACTTTTAACATTTTTTTGAATAGAAGGAAACTTGTTAAACAGTCAATTATCCATTTACTATTAGATAATGCAGGGTCTCAACCTGTGAAGCCACTTTCCGGCTTTTCAGGGTTAAGGTTTTAAATTTGCTGCTTTACTTTTTAGGGGTATACGTTTTATCCAGCCGCATTTCAGGCAGGTTAGGGCTAGGTGAGGCTCTCTACGCTGGCGGATTCTCGTGCGGCTAGTGAAGCCTGGAACCATAAAGCCCTTACACTTCCTGCACACCAGAAGCCTCCAGTGCCGGGGTATTCTAACCTTGTATCGCATGGAAAGCCTTCGGGCATGCTCCACGT
>QMXU01000150.1 GCA_003662305.1 Candidatus Hecatellales archaeon | reverse complement strand
GTATTTCGCCTAACCCTAGGTAGCCTGCAACCGCATACCTAAACTCCAAATCCCTATCCAGCAGCTCCAGGATTTCCCTCTTCAAAGACCCCAACAGCCATCAACAAAAACCATACAGCAACAATATTTAAACATAAACGGCCATACTAGCGTTAACTACTGCGAAGGCGGTGTCAACTTAAGAATGTTATTTTTTGAATAGTCAATTGGTTTGAGTGGGCCTTGGCTGGGTGTTGGTTGAGTTTTTGTTTTTAACCCTAGTTCCGCGGTGGGGGTATGTTGACCAGCCTGTTTAGGAGGACGATTTTAAAAGTTCATTATGGGCTTATCCACGGCTAGAACCCCTGCTACGGGCTTTTTCCTTAACCCTTCTAGCCTTATCCTCCCCAACAGCCAGAAAACCCAATCCCTCTCAGGCATAAATAAAAACAGGCAAATGGAACCTAAAAACATCGGCTAGTCAAACCCGAAGCCTTAAGTTGACACGCCACTTATTAAGCCATAAAATTTAAAAACATTATATGTATGTATGGTTTTATGGTTAAGACAACCATAATGCTGGATGATGACCTCTATAAGAAGCTCGTACAAGAAGCCCTTGAAAGGTATGGCACCACCAAAAAACTCTCTTACCTTATAAACCTGAAACTCAGGGAGAAAGCTCCCGTAAAAAGGAAGAGAGAAAGGCTTACCTTTAAGTTAGGAAGAAAACTGACGGTTAAACAGGTAGAAAGAATGATAGAGGAAGGCTTAGAAGAGGTAGCTGTATGAGTGTTATCGATACAAACGTATTAATTTATGATACTTTTGAAGACTTAGACAGACATAAAGAAGCAAGGAGCATTCTCAACTCAACATCGGAGTGGTTTGTCCCCTCAGTAGTTCTAATAGAATTTATTGCATTCCTTAATAAGTGTGGCCTGAAAAGCAGAGATATAACCAGTAAAATACAAGAACTGATAGAACATCCAAAGTTCGTCCTCATAGACATTAAACCAGAAGACGTATTAAGAAGCCTGGAAAGCGTGAAGGAGGAGAGGCTATCAACTTTGAGGTTAAACGACAAGATTATCCTCCATGCATCAAAAAGGCTAAGGAAACAGCTTATTACCTTTGATAGGAAATTAAAGTTACAATTTGAAAAACATGCTCTTCTCTAAAGGCGGTCAACTTAAGAGGCTAATTTTACAGCGTACTGTAGTCATCCAGAGGAGGGTTGGACTATGCCCCCTTGGGACAGTTAAAGCTTAAAGGCCGCCTTGCGGAGGAAACCGGGTTATCCCTTGCCTTGATGAAGACCTCAAGAATTCATGGACCTTCAACCCCCTCCTCGACGGGGAGCTGGATGAAGCTTTTGTGGAAATGGGTTTGCGCCTGGTCGATGGCCTTCACTAGGTCCCTGTCCAGCGTAATGCCTATGACGGCCTTGGCTTTGTGGGAAATCCTGCCCAAAAACTATTACACCATACTAGACCATAATAGCGAAATCCACGTTTCCGGCAGCCTCTAACCCTCCAAACGCATCCTCCCCTAAACGGTTAAGACAGCCTAACCCCAAGGCCTAAAAAATGAGCAAAAAACAACTACAACGATAAGCCAAAACAAAAGCTTTAAGTTGACACTGCCCTCTGAAATTAGAAAGAATTTACGTTACAGGAGCGTTTAGGTTTGCCTTCGCCTTTTCAAGCCAGCTTTAGAAAGCCTCAACGTTAAAAGTAGGGCTATCACGGCAGCTGCAACCGCGATCATGGAGATAGCTAAGGTAACCCAGACCATGAGCGAAATCGTCTGGAGGCTTCCAGCCAAAGTTTCAACAGCCCCCCTAAGGTCTTCAACAGTCCCGCCCAAGCCGGGCGTAACCGTCTGGGTGACCGTAGCCGTCACAGTCTTAGTCGCAGTCTCGGTTGCGGTAACCGTCTGAGTGGGGGAAGTTTCGGTGCCTGTTATGGCGGCTTTAAGCGGTATACGCTTGAGGGTGCCGTCGCCTTTGTCTCCTGTGGTAACTGGGCTTCCAAACTCAACGAAGTATAGGTTTTCACCCTGAGGGTCTAGGGCTACACCGTAAAGCCTTGTGAAGCCTTCAGCCAGAAGCTCAGCTTTTCCATTCTTGAAAACGTAGATTTCTCCAGCCTTCACCGTGAAGTAGACGGCTCCATCGCCAGCCACAGCCACGTCGTAGGGCCAAGCCAAACTTTCAAGCAGGGTTTCAACCTGGCCTGTGCTGGCTCTTAAAACTTTAAGCGTTCCCCTAGTCTCGTTTAAGGTTCCAAACTCAACGAAGTAGAGGTCGCCGTTGGAGGCTACGTCAAGCCCGTAGGGCACGTAAAGCCCTTTCACCAGCGTTTCAACAGCTCCGCTTTCAGGGTTAAACTTCACTATTTTTCCTCCTTCAGGATTATCCTGGGAGGGAATTCCCTTAACGCTTAGGTATATGCTTCCATCCTTCCCTACGGTTACACCCCATATCCCTTGGAGGTCTTCACCGGATACCTTGGACTCTCCTGTTTCGGGATTATAGGACCAAAGTCTTCCCCCAGCAGACTCAACCACGTAAACGGTTCCGTCAGGGGCCAGGGCAACTCCTGCGGGGCTTGTAAGCCCTGAAATGGCAACGTCAACTAGCTGCTTGTCTGGGAGGTAAACCCTGAGGCATCCTTCAGTCCCAAACTCGCTTAGGTAAACTTTACCGTCGGAAGCCACTGCAACACCCGTAGGATGCTTAAGCCCTGAAGCCAGAGTTTCAACCTGAGGCTGGGCTGAAGCCTGACAGCAGAAGGGGGAAACTGCTAGAAGCAGTATGGTGAGAACTACCACTCCAAGACGGAAGCCCATACGGTCTAGCCTCCAGTCAAACTCTGCTAGGCTTAATCCAGCTTTAAAACTCTTTCTCCGCCCTGAAAGAAGGGGAGCCTACATTTCTATGTCGTCTATTTTCTTCTGGCGGTATATGCTCTTGAGCTTATGGCGGATTATGGTTTTCTCCAGCTCTTCCTTTAAAAGCTCGAAGAGCTCCCTTTGAAGCTTGACGAATTCCGGCCTATGCCTGCTC
>QMXU01000149.1 GCA_003662305.1 Candidatus Hecatellales archaeon | reverse complement strand
GGCTCGGCGGCCTCCGCAAAAGACCCCAGAAGCCCAAAGATAAGCCAAGCCTCTAATAAAATGGTAGCAAAAGAAATCGGGAAATTCTTGCGCCAGAAAAACATCTTTGCCTCCATCCTTCGCAAGCCGGCAAAACCTTTGGCCCAAAGAAACCTAAGCACCCACCCCCACCTCACGTATTCAACGCTAAGTTTAGCTTAAACCAGACTGCCCCTTTTTTTCAAGCATTTTAAGAAGAAAATTTAAGACTCTTAAAAGATAAAAGAAACCTTACAGGCCTAACTCAGGCTATTGCAAATTCTTAAAAGCCAATCCCTTGGGGATTCAGGAAGTAAAATACAAGCTTTTGCCGCCGCCTTGCTACATAGAAGGTTCTTTGCCTTGAAACACCAATCAGATTAATTAAGTACTTTCGTCCTTCCGGCCCATCTGCTTTTAGGTACCAGCCTCGCAAATTAGAAATACCCTCTGAATTTGTCGCCTCATAGCTTTCCTTCACATCCTCCTCTAACTCCTTTTTTAGCGATCTTTTTGTGAGGTAGCTGATTAATCTAAGAGATAGCTGTAGCAAGGCGAATTGCCGAATTTCTAGTTGTCGCTTGAGGCCTTCAGAACTGGGCAGCCTCTGGCGCGAATCTCCTGTTAGGCATTGCCTAGCAGCTTTGTAAAACCATTTTGACAATGGTCGTGCTTCAGGAAGCCAGAGGGTTGGGGAGTAAGCTCTTAACTGCTGAAAAATAAAAGAGTTACGACAATGCCCGCCTCCCCCTCTTTTACCGGCACAGCTTTTGCTTTACCTAATCAACTGCAGCGCTGCGCAGGAAAACGGTGCCTTTAAGCATACTGAAAATCAATCTAAGGACGGCTTCGTAACGAAAGGAGGTAAGCCACGAAAGGTGGGTCCTTGTTATCTTTCTTCTTGATCTTTGCGGTATACACCTGGCCTCTTCTATCTCAGGTCCCTTTTGTTAGAGGAGATACCAACAATGACGGCTCTGTCGACGTGGTCGATGTAGGTAACATTTTTGCCTACCTTTTTTCCACCGGAGAAAGCCCACCATGCCAAGACGCTTGGGATGCTAACGACGACGGATTGCTGAACATTGCAGACCCGATCACTATCCTTGGTTCATACTGCTCAGGTTCTCGTGCTTTTTGTGAACCTTGGGAAGCTCCTGGCGCCGACCCTACCCAGGATGATTTGAGCTGCGAAGCTGTGCCCTCTTACAAAGCTTTTCCTGAAGAAGGAATTACCCTTGGCGTCGGCGATTGCCTTATAGCGGGAGGAGAAGAGTCAAAGGGAAAGGCATCGCTGTGGATTACAACCGACAAGCCCGTTGGGGGATTCAGTTTACGATAAAGGTGGAAGGAACAGAGGCTTCTCTAATATCGCTTACTCCTTCCGATAGGTACAGTTACTCGCAAATATGCGTAGATAGAGCTACGGTTACTATTCTTCCAGATTTCTTCGGGGTTGACCTAATCGGTCCTGGCCAAGAGATCGGTCTCGGAAGTTTGGAGATATGCCTTCCAAACGGCACTGAAGCAGGTACTTACAACATCTCCATTGAAAACCCCCGCATAGATATTATTGACGATCTGAATGCTCACATTCCTGCAACTTCATCGGGCGTCGTGCAGGTGCAATCTCCCGTTACAGGATCTTGTCCGAAACCACAGCCTTCTACCGGGAGCGCGAGCCCACCTCCGTCCATGAGGTACATACTGGAGGGGCCCGAGAAGCTACAGGAAGGGATGAATGAATTCACCGTAGCCCTTTATCTGACGAGCTATTTCCCTGTTGTGTCCTGTAACGTAGCACTGGACTTCAATGAGAATATTCTTTCCCTGATTGATGTTTCTCAGCCCCAGGACATTGCGGGAGTCAGGCCAACTGTCTACGACGTGGTGATCGGTCCTTCCGACGGGATTGGCCTGATGAATTCCACAGAAAGTGGATATTTGGCTCTACAAATCAAGTTGAGTGACCAAGTACAAGAATCTTGGAAGCCTCAGCAGCGCTACAAGCTGGCTGATCTCAAATTCCGTGTTATTAAGGAAGAACCTGTCACATTGATTTCTCTGCGAGTTGTGGGGCCAGGAAACAAATATTCAAACAGGGCAAGCTATATCGGTTCAGAGGGGGAACGGAAGAAGCGTTCTCCCCGACTTGACAGTATCGCCATTCTCCTCGAGGGCGAGTCCACATATCCTCTGGTGCAAACCCCTGAGGAAGTCCAGGTCACCTACCGGTTAAGTAGTGCTGTTGGAAGACCGGGCGAATCCGGGATTCCTATCAGATTCTTCACTGACAGCAATACAGCCTTCCAGGGATTTGCCATGACCTTTAGGTACGATAGAAAAGTACTGCGCTGCGACAGCTTCACTTCATTTGCACATGTATTCGGTGAGAAACCTGATTTTGTTAGTGCAAAGATTTGGGCTCCAAAGAATCCTGATTTGCCTCATGGGGTTTATCTTGCCATAATAGCAGATTTAGAGCAGAAACTTCTTTACTTCCCTCAACCTGAGGAACCGGTGGCTGAGGCAACTTTTACTATCCTGCTAGAGACACCTGAGGGTACAGAAGCAGAGCTTATCTTCGACAACAAGTGCTGTGGAACTCCGCCTGTTGAAAACATGGTTGTTTTTGGTGGGAGAGCGATCTCTCCAGATTTGGAGTCCACGAAAGTTGAGATAACCCAGGTCATCAATGGAAAGGTTAAAGTGCTTGGAGAGGTCAGTATTTTCCTGCGCGGCGACGTAAATTTCGATAACCAGGTAGACATAGCCGATGCGGTTTACCTCCTGGGATATCTCTTCGGGGGGCTTAAGCAGCCTACCTGTCTTGATGCTGCTGATGCCAACGATGATGGGCGAGTTAATATAGCAGATCCTGTGACCATTATAATGACACTTTTTACCCCCGCTGTTTACATTCAGCCGCCCTATCCGGATTTGGGAGAAGATCCTACACCGGACGATGGACTTGGGCCTTGCTATTGGTAGTAAAAGTTTAGGTTACCGTGGGATTTGTTAAGGGGCCGCCGGC
>QMXU01000148.1 GCA_003662305.1 Candidatus Hecatellales archaeon | reverse complement strand
TTTCCGAAATACTTATATACTTACATAATATAAGTATATGTCGTAAGTATGTAATGGTGAGAGAATTGAGAGAGAAGACCGCGAAGGGATGCTTGCAATCAGCAAAAATTGCCTTCAATGGCGGAAAGATGAGTATACGAAGAAGCGATGGTGATTACGTGCTTATAGAACGGAGTTTCTTGAAATGGATGCTGACGGAGCTGAGAGCCATAAGAGAAAAGCTGATGGAGGTAAATGATGTTGACACAGGCCAGTTCTAGTTCAAAGACTAAAGCATCTAAAAAGATGAAAATTTCAATGGCGGCCTTGAAGCTTGCTGTTGCTTTGCAGCTTAAGCAGGAGGGCTATGTTGAGGTTGTGTTTGATAAGCCGGTTGAGGCTTGTGGCAAGCGTGTTAAGATGCATGTCTTCGCTGAGGACGAGATAGGCACATGCGCAGTTGTCTGGTGCATAACGAAACCCTCTCAGATAAGGTATGACCGCCTAGCAGAAATATTCGATATTGTGGAGGCTGGGCTGGGCCTAGACTGCAAGGTAGCTGTTGCCATACCCATCAGCTTAATAGGTTATGTGGATCGGCTCATCGGGTTGACCTACCGGGTATACATGCTCGATATGGAAGGGAAGGTTTGGGTTCACGATGCTGCTTGGCCGCGCACGAAAATACTGCCTCCCATAGGTCTCGTTGAAGAATCTTCAGAGGAGGTTATGGAGAGCAGGGTCTTTCCAAGCAGGCAGGCAACCGGCAATTTCTACATTATCTAGAGGGGGTGAACGATGCTAAAACAGGCAGTAAAGTCTGAAGAAGAGTTCGACGATGGATTTTTCGATCACCTGCGGTGCGCTATTAACAGCCTGTGCGAAGAACTAGCCGAGAAGTTCGGTCTCTACACTTCTAGGGGCGAACCGCGCAGAGCCTTCATACTCGACACGCTTATGAGATACTCCTGTCATGGATGCATAGTTAAAGTTCTCACGCAACAGCGTATAGATGACAGGGCGGATAGGCTGTTCCTGGAGAACCACAGGTTAGCTGTAGGGCTGCTTGTGGAGGGTCTCCGTCGCCGTCTCAGGGATGGCTTCAAGATCGAGGAGGAAGTCAAAGGTGAGTATGGGCGCCCAGACATCGTCGTGAAGCCCACCAGCACCGGCGTGATCCTGGAGATCGCGAACAGGCTTGAAGTCGTGATTGAGGTCAAGACTGGTGAAGGCTTCACCTACTCGCAGGTGTTCAGATACCTAATCGAGAGGCCAAACGCGATCATTATTGTCTGGAGGATAACCAAGCGGCAGGTCATTAAGATTTATGGTGAAAGACACCGCAAACTTCTCTTGCTTGCCATGGAGGCCGCGCTTGAGAGGGGAATAGCGGTTCTGAAGGGTGAATATGACGAATGCGGCCACACTCCGGTGAGAACCGCACCCTACGTAATTGAGGATGCCCAGGCAATAGTTGACGATTTCCTAACAGCCATAGTAGACACGTTGCCAGTCATCATAGAATCGGTGCTGGATGTAATACGGAGTTGCCTTAAGGCGACTGAAGCAACGTAGGCGTCACTGTTGGCTGTGAGGGTGGAGGCGGTCACATTGAAGTTTAGGCGAAGGGCGCTCAGGGGACTAGGGATACTCGCCAGTGGAGGCATGATAAAAAGAGTAAGTAAGGATCAGTTCGCTGTTAAATCAGAAAAGACCGACAAGTGGTACACTGTCAGATGGAGAGAGGGGAAATGGACGTGTAGCTGCCCGGACTACGCTAAAAGAAAAAGGCCATGCAAGCACATTTACGCAGTAAACTTCCTTCTCAACCTTCCAGAGATTTTGATATCGAACTCCGAAGCGTTCGCGAGAACTTGCCCGCAATGCGGATCGACCAAAATTCATTCAAAAGGCTACAGATACAATAAAAGCGGGGTGGTGAAACTTTGGTACTGCAAAAAATGCAGGAAGAAATTCAAAGATCCAGTTCTTAACGAGTCGGCAGGGTCAAAGGTCGGGCTGATGATTATAGCCCTAGATCTGTACTTTAAGGGTTTAAGCCTCCGCCAGATAAAAGACCACTTATGGCAAGTATACGGCGAAGACTATTCCCCATCCACAGTACACCGCTGGATAACCAAGCTAATACAAAAATTCAACGAAGTGCTAAGCCATGAAAAAATCGAAGTAGGCGATAAGTGGCTGGCAGACGAAACAGTCGTCAAGGTTAATGGCAAAGCAAAGTACCTATGGAACATAATGGACTACGAAACAAGATATCACATAGTCAGTATGCTAAGCGACGGAAGAAACGCTGAAGAGGCGCTCAAAGCCATAAAAGAAGCAATAGCAAAGGCTGGAAAACCTCCGAAAAAGCTCGTCACGGACGGGCTAAAATCCTACCCCAAAGCCCTAGAACACCTCAAGAACCTGTCCATAGAGCACATAAACAACGTGGGCATAGCCAAAAAAGAAAACAACAACAGAATTGAGAGGCTACACGGCACGATCAAGGAATGGATCAGAAGAAAACGCCATCTAAAAGGTATCGAATCTGCAATCGAACTACTAGAGGCCTTTCGCCTATACTACAACTATGTAAGACCAAATCAAGCATTACCAGAACAAAAAAGACCTCGCAAGAAACTCGTGTCAATTTTCTTAAAATAAAGAGATTATCCGTTTCATGGATGATAAAAACCCTAACACCCTGCTTTCGCAGTTATTTATGTGATATATTCACCTCTAACCCGCTCACCAGCCGAGTGGCTGACGGTCTCATGCCTGTATCCCGCTCCTCTTAGGCCTACATAGGCCTTGAAGTAGTCGGTGTATGCGGTTGAGCCCTCGGAGACGCGTTTCCCTATGATCTTCAGCGCCGTCTCTCCTTTTCCGTTCGCACAACTTGAACGAGGCCTAATATTAGCCGCTTTAGATCAGCCATCAAAATCCCTATAACCTTAAGTTGCCACGCCTCAGTATTCGTAGGAAAGCTTTTAATAGAGGAAGAGCGTCATACACAAATCAGATGATGGCGCCGGGGCCGGGACTTGAACCCGGATGATCCCTCTAGGAG
>QMXU01000147.1 GCA_003662305.1 Candidatus Hecatellales archaeon | reverse complement strand
CTCCCGTACAGTCTGCCGTTTCTAATCGTAGGCTTGAAGGGCTCCACGGTCCAGCCTTCACCGGGAGGAACCACATCGTAGTGGCCGTTGAAGTGAAGAGCTTCTTCAGGTTTTCCAGCTTCCAAGGTTCCTATGACGATGGGTCTTGGAGGTTCTAGGCCTAGCTCCCTAAGCTTGGATTCGGGGGCTTGGAAGACTTCGACTTTTAATCCTATTTCATCCATTTTCTTGGATAGGAAGCTTGAGATTTCGCTGTAGTTTTCTCCTGGAGGGTTCACTGTGGGAATCTGGATTAGGTCTGAGGCGAGCCTTACGATGGTGTCCCGCATGTTTTCCAGGCTTTCCAGAATTCTCTTTTCAGCCTTTTCCAAGGCTTCAGAGCCGCCTGAAAACTTCAACTTTCCACACCTAAGACTTTAAAACCTGTTTAATCCTATTAACGGGGTGGTTAATATTCATGTTGGAAGCTTTCTGGCTGGCCTGCCTGGGATTCATGGTTGCCATGTCAGGCGTAGTGGTTCCAGGCCCCATCCTGATACTGGTTCTCCACCAGGCCACCACAGGAGGCTTCAGAAGCGGCTTCCTCGTAACTTTAGCCCACGCCCTTGTGGCTGGGGTAGCCCTGCTTCCGCTTGTAGCAGGCTTATCCTACCTCTTCCAGCTGGAATCCTTCCAGTTTTACGTTGGAACCTTAGGAGGCTTCTCGCTGACGGCACTCGGATTAATACTTCTGAAAGGTTTTAGAGCGGAACCTTTAAAGCTGAGAGTTCAGGCTAAAGCCGGTTCTGTGAACCCTTTTCTCGGAGGATTGATTGTAAGCGTTTCGAACCCGCAGTTTTTCCTGTGGTGGGCTGTGATAGGCCTGCCGATGTTAAGTTATGCCGTAGAGGTTGGAGGGGTTGCAGGCGTGCTTTCGTGGGCGGCTGGAGGCTTGACAGCCGTCTTCACTTGGTATGGAGGCATTTCATATCTTCTGGCTCGAAGCCGAAGGAAAATTGAAGGCTTCCTACCCTACCTCACCTTTACCTGCAGCCTCTTCCTCATCGCTATGGGCGTGTTTTTCCTCTTGAAGTACTTGGCGGGGCTATTCTAAGCACGTTTAGGGGAACTCCGCAGCACTGCCGGGGTTTTGCCGAGAAGCTCTGCGGCTGTAGCCATTTTTACTCCCAGCTTCACGGCTTTTTCCCATACGGTTTTTGTATGCTCCTTGAATCTTGGTTCTCTTGGGAGGTGATGGTCGTAGATTATCAGTTTGCATTCCGCGTTTTCCACGATGTTTAACGCGTTCTCGATGGTTCGATTGAAGTTTATCAGGTTCAGGGTGTAGCCGAGCATGTAGGTCATGGGGCCGTCGAGAAATAGGATGTCTGGTTTCTCGTTTACTATCCATTGGGCGTAGTCTTCTATGACGGGTCCGTTAAGGTCTGAGCTGTGAACCAGTTTTTCGCCGCCGTATTCCACTGTGGTTGAGAAAACCCATCCAACTCTTGAATATTCTACGCCGTGGAATAGGGGTCCGCTAAACCGGAGCCTCGTCCCTCCGATTTTTATTTCCCTTCCCTCGGCAAACCTGACTTCAACCTCTTTAAGTTTCAGCTCAGGTATTTTTTTCGCTTTTTTCCAGCGGGCGGCTCTCGCCTTAAACCATTTATCGCCTATTCTTAGAACTTCTCTTCTACGCTCTTCGTAGTCTCCGAAGTCTTTGCTTAGGGCTATTTTAAGGCTTTTAGCAGGGTCCACGTATTCTTGGGGTTTAGGCTCCTCCAAGACTTCTTGGAGGCTGACTTTTCCGAGAGTTTGGTAGAGGCTGCTGAAGAAGCTTTCAGCTCTGCTCCTCTGGGAGTCGTTAATGTACTGGTTTGGGTTTTTGGTTAGGAGCAGTTTTCCCCTGTAGAGTTCTGCCTCGAAGTCTGTGAAGTGGTCGTAGTGGTAGTGGGATATTACGATTATTTCTGCTTTGCGGGAGGCGGCCATTATAGCCCTCTCAGCCTGCTCGCACCACCGCCACTTATCTGAGGAGGAGGCTGGGAAGCTTGGATGCATAACAGCTACTCCAGGGTCTATCAGAATTCTGGCGTCTGGAGTTGACACTAGGGTGCAGGAGGACTTAGCTCCAAGCGAGTCGAACCATACGGGTTTAAACTTGATGTTGGAAGTCATTAAGCTAGAATTTCGGTTATTATGCATGTAAAGCTTTGCCGGTGGAAAACCTGCCTTTAAGCCTTCTGGCAACAGCTAGGCCTACTGCGAGGGATACGTACAGGTCTATTATGCCTTGAACGGTGTTCCAGAAAAATATTTCTCCTACTGCAGCCCATATGCCCATTAAGCCTAGCGATAGTCCAAGGAAGCTTTGGAAGGCAGGGTTTGAGAAGAACTCTATTATCTGGTCTAAACTCATGCCGAAAAAGACTGGGATAGCGAAATACAGGTTAAGGAATACTGTGGCTACACCTCTTACTGCTACGGAGGCTGCGACTGTGACCCCGTAGAGAAGCCTGTTTGCCAGCAGCCTCTCCACCCCGTATTTCAGGGAGAAGAAGGCTGGAACAAGTATCATCCATATGCTTGCCATAGCCTTCATGATGGCGCCAACCCATCCTCCGGCGAAAGGACCTAAAACGCCGAC
Organism: Candidatus Hecatellales archaeon; assembly: GCA_003662305.1. Taxonomy (GTDB): domain Archaea; phylum Thermoproteota; class Bathyarchaeia; order Hecatellales; family Hecatellaceae; genus B25. The sequence goes on along the minus strand of QMXU01000147.1, from coordinate 427 downwards.
TATGGGTATACTTATAGCGAGGCTTAGAAGGGAGGCCTTAAACCCGAAGAGAATCCAGGCGACCACCCAAGGAACAGCAACCAAGTCTATTCTCATGAACCAAGGAGTTACGAAGATTGGTGGAAGGGCTTGAAGGACGACGGAAACCGTGGCGAGGACCGCTGCTCCAGCAACCTCCATCGACCGCATGGTTCCACCTTGAAGAGGCTTGATAGTTAAGCTTATTATAAAAGAGTTTTTACTCATAAATGAGTTGAAAAAGTTACGGTCCAGCTTCCGCCTTAACTTCCGTTGAGGATGTGCAGGCTTCCTCAGCTTTTGGCTACGCTTATTTCGTCTATGCTTCGGATGGTTGAGCCGTGGTCTACCATAACCTTTGAGAGTTCGTCGTAGTTTATGTTGCTTCCTCTTATTACCAGCCTTATGG
>QMXU01000146.1 GCA_003662305.1 Candidatus Hecatellales archaeon | reverse complement strand
GTTAAATAGTTTTTAATATCCAGAGCGTAAAAGTGAAATTTGCACTTTGCAGATGTTTTCAGTCTACATCTTGAAATTCAAATTTAACAGTGTACTTCTTTAATTTAATGTTAGGTAACTCCGCCACGGCATATTTCAGTTTGTCGTCGAAGTCTTCGTCTGTAAGCTTAGGCTCCACCACGCATTCGCGGAATAGCGTTCGCATCACTGGTTCAAGGGTTTTCCAAAACTCTTCCAGGTCTCTAGGAGGCTCGCCAGGCTTAACCCCTGCCTCCTCGTAAACCTTACTTAGCTTCAGCAACAGTATCGGGGAGGTTATAGGCTTAACGGTAACCTTCAAGCCTCCTGAAGTGGTGAAGGACTTCAGCATCCTCCTCTTATACTCGTCAAAACTCATTTTCCCACTTCCCAAGCTGAAAAAAGGTGGCAGAGGATTTTCTACCGAAGGTTCCCCTGGGCAGTTCTATTCTTCAGCAGGCTTCCCAGGCAAGGCCGCCCCATCAGCCGTCCCAAGGTTTAGGACGGATTCCAGCAGCTGGGATTTTTCCAGTTCACCCCTTTGGAGGGGCATTAGTAGGCTTTAACCCCACTGGAAATGAGCTTTTTTAACATGTATGTGCTGTCGTCGGGGGCTCAGATTTTATCCTTTGGCTCCAAAGAACCCTTATAACGGAAAACATGAGCCGGCATGAAGCTAGGCTGCATAAAAGAGATATCTAGCAGAAACGTGGAAAAACCAGCGGGGTTCTCTGCCCTGGAGGGGTTAGGTTTTGAGGGTTTCCTTTGGCTCCAAAGGGCTGTGCTGCCAGCCTTCCACCAGCTCGAAAACCAGTTTCGCTCCGTCCCTGTAGGCTTTAAGGGGGAGGCCTACTAGGTCTGAGACTTCCACACCGGCGGGAACCTGAAGCCACCAGCGTAGATACTTCTTGGTTTTCACTACGCTTCTCCGCTTACACTTCCACCTAACCCTTATAACCCTCTTCCTAAGCCTAACCGTGATACGTCTGCCCAAGCCTTCAATCCCCGGGGGAGGATTCCAGATTAGAGCTATAAGGAGGTTAAAGGGCTCCCATGACGAGGCCTAGGAGCGCCATCCTGGTTATCAGCCCGTAGCGAACCTGCCTGAAGTATACGGCGTGGCGGGTTTGGTCTACCTCCGGCGTTATCTCGTCAACCCTTGGAAGAGGATGCATAACTATGAGTTCAGGCTTCGCCTTCGCCAAGAGTTCACCGTCAATCTTGTAGGCTCCCTTAACCCTCTCATACTCCGCTGGGTCTGGAAACCTCTCCTTCTGAATTCTCGTCACGTAGAGAACGTCAAGCCTAGAGATCACGTCTTCAACGTTTTCAGCCTGCTCAACCTGGATTTTCCCTTTTATATCCCAGAAGACTTCCCTCCGCATTCGAAGTTCAGGGGGAGATATCAGGTGTAGGGTGACCTTGTAGTTGGCGAGGGCGTAGGAAAGCGAGTGAACCGTGCGGCCGTAACGGAGGTCGCCTAGGATGCCTATCTCCAGCCCGTCTATCTGCCCCTTCTCCTTGTATATAGTGTAAAGGTCGAGAAGGGCCTGGGTTGGATGCTCCTCAGCACCGGAGCCAGCGTTTATCACCGGAACCTCGGCGAAGTCTGCGGCAAGCCTGGCTGAGCCCTCCATTGGATGCCTTAAAACCAGGGCGTCCACGTAGTTTTCCACCACCCGGATGGTGTCAGCCAGGGTTTCACCCTTCTTGACGGAGCTCATTTCAGGCTCTCCGAAGCCTATTATGCCTCCCCCCATCTTTTTCATGGCTGCCTCAAAGCTGAGCCTCGTCCTAGTGCTCGGCTCGAAGAATGTTATTCCGAGAAATTTTCCCTGCAGAAGATTTAACTGTTCTTGGGAGGCTTCCATCTGCTCTGTTTTCCCGGCGGTACGCAGGATGTAGTCTATCTCCTCACGGGTGAAGTCTCTAATGGAGATGATGTCTCTACCCTTAAATTCCAAACCTCTAAACCTCCAAAAGGAAGGATAAGTAAGCCATAGGATTTAAGCCTAATCTCCTCACAGATGATAAAGGCAAGCTTTAAAGGTCAAAACCCCCTTCTTTCCTCTAGAAGATGAGAAATTCTTAAATAATATACTGCCTGGGTTAATTCTTTATAAAGGTGAAAAAATTTTTGAAAAGAACCCTTAAACCCAAAGAATTCCCGTTTATAGTAGTGGAGCCCGGGAGGAAACTGTTAGTACTGTCTATAACCCGTAAAATGTTATCCTCCAGCTTGGAAAACGTCCAATTCCACCACGCGGTCTTAGACATCTTCGCCAGGCATAAGGTTCTCGTTTTAAGAGCCTACAAGCAGATGTTCCAGGAAAGCCTGGAATGGGTTTTCTTCGTAGACGCAAGCAAGGTTGAAGCCCTGGAAGAGCTTTTAGGCTCTCTAAAGGCCTTAAAAGGAGTTCTCTCCGTGGAGTGGATTGGGCCTGAAAACAACGTCATCGTAGACCTTCTCCACTTTCCCATGACAAGCCGTGGAGGAGTTCGAATGATTATCTTCAGTGCTGAAACGCTTTCAAGGGTTTTAACAGAGCTTTACAAGGCTTTCGGCACCGGGGCAAGCTTCATCCTTTACAAGCTGGGCTTCGACTACGGGCAGGAGCTGAGTGCGCACTTTAAGAAGATGCTTGCGGCTGTAAGCGGGGGAATAGAGCTTCCTCCCAAAAAAGTGGTGGAAAGCTTTCTTAAGTATAATGTTTCGTCGGGATGGCAGGTCCTAGAAGCATTTGAGGTTTCAACGGAGGGCAGAATTGAGGCCACGGTTAGGGTTAGAGAGCTGTGGGAAGCCCTAGCCCGGAAGGGCTTGGAAATGGAGGAGGTAAACTGCGACCTTTTCCGGGGTATACTAGCCGGCTTCTTCACCAACCTTTACGGCATGAAGTTTAAAGCGGTTGAGGTTGCGTGTGCAGCTAAAGGTGCACCCTACTGCGAGTTTCGCATAATAGAACAGGTTAAACCCTGATTTTAGTCCCAGAAGATTCTTGTCCGCAGGTATTCTCTTTCGGCTTTAAGAATCGCCTGGTACAGCTCGTTTTCGCTTCGATGGGGCTGCCTCAGCAG
>QMXU01000145.1 GCA_003662305.1 Candidatus Hecatellales archaeon | reverse complement strand
GTCGCTGGCTTCAGCCACCTTCCTGTTATCCGTTGTGCAGGTAACCCCGTAGGTTTCAGCTATGTAATCACAGCGTTGCCTTGCAATATCGCTTGCATGAAGGTTTTCAGGGGCTGCCACCCCAGACTTAAGCAGCCCTGAAATCAGTGCTTCCCCTATTTTGCCAGCTCCAATAACACCAATCTTCTTGCCAACCAACTTTCAGACGCTCCACAAGCCTTCCCGCGGCAGGTCTTAATGTTAATTTAGCGTAACGTTCAACTTTAAAAGATTCATGTTCACGCGGCTTTCCTGCCTTTCAAAGCTTCGATTCTCCGGCAGTCCGCGCAGACAGGCTGGGATGACGGAAGCCCGCAAACCCTGCAGTACGTGTATTCCGGCTGGGGTACAGCCTGCTCTAGTAGGGGTATAAGCTTCTCGAAGGCCGCCAGCATCCTATACTTGAACCCTGGCTCTTCAGCCTCCCAAAGGTCTAGAAGACGTTTACCCCTAAGCGAGCGTGAACCTGGAAGATACGGGCACTTCCGCCTGCTGAAGGGCAGCCCTAAAATCTCAGCGTACAGGAGGGCTTCCCTTTCAGGCGTCCTGTAGAAGGGCTTAACCTTCCTCGGGAAAGGAGGCTGAGCTGGCAGCACAGGTTTAAGCCTTACAAGTTGCTGGAAGTCTCCGCCTGTGAAGGTTGCCATAAGACTTTCAACAGTATCATCCAGGTTATGTCCTGTTACCAGCGCGTCCACCTTAAGCTCCGCGGCGATTTTTCCCAGCCTCCTACGCTTCACTACGCCGCATACGGAGCAGAGCTTGCCCCCATACTTGGTAGCCTTAAAATCTCCGATGGTGAAGCCTTCCTCATCCTTCAAACGGTAAACCTTAAGCTCCACGTTAAGGCTTCGGCATAAAGCTTCAACACTACGCTCCGCCGCCTCCGAGTATTCAGGTATCCCAAGGTTCAAGTGAACTGCCACCAGCTGAACCGCTGGGAAGGCTTCACGTAGGCTGTGGAGGAGGGCTGCACTATCCTTTCCTCCGGAAACAGCTACGGCAACGCTGGCGTCGGCTGGGAACATCTTATAGGATTCGACGGTGCGTCTAACCCTGTTCGGGAAAAACTTTTCCGTGAAACATTTACGGCAGAGGTTTAACCTGGCGTAGGCTAACCGTATTTTGGCTTCTCCTCTGCCGCAGAGCTTGCACTTGCCCATCAGCCTTCAGCTTTAAAGTTAATTTTCCCCTTTAAACCCTTTTAAGGTTGGAGGGTTTAAGAACGCTTACGGTTATCGCTGACTACAGGGAGAAAAGCTCAGGAGTTCCTGAAGCCCTAGAACTGCTGGGCGTAAAAGTTTCCTACAGGAACCTTACGGTTGGAGACTACATCCTCTCCGAGTTGCATGCCGTCGAGAGGAAGACGGTTAGAGACCTTGTTTCATCCCTCTACTCGGGCAGGCTTTTCGACCAGGCGTTAAGGCTTGTGGAAGCCTACCCGGAGCCTATTCTGATAGTGGAGGGAGACCTGCAAGAAGCCCTGGCAGCCGTTGAAAACCCCAGAGCCATATGGGGCGCCCTCGCATCCCTAAGCCTGAAACCAGGTAAATTCCACGTTTTCTTCACAGGAGATGAAAGCCAGACAGCTGAGCTAATCTACGTGCTGGCAAGGCAGGTTTCAGCCCGTCCTAAACATTTAGGCCCCATAGTCAAGCAGCGTAAAAGGCTTGAAAGCCTTGGAGAAGCACAGCTGGCTGTCGTATGCGGCCTCCCAGGCGTGGGGCCGAAGCTGGCTGAGAGGCTGCTGAAAACCTTTAAAACCGTTAGAAGGGTTTTCACGGCTTCGGCTAGGGAGCTGAGCTTGGTAGAAGGTTTAAGCCTTCAGAAGGCTGAAGCCATAGCACGCCTTCTAGATGCACCCTACAAGGGTAAGGTTAAAGCCGTACGTCAAGGCGTCCTTGAGGAGCTGGTGGAAGGGGAGGGCTGAAGCCTCGGAAAGGCTTAGCAGGTTTAACGCTCCCAGATACGCCTACTGCACGTGTCCCCCCAAGTATAACGTTAACCCCTACCTTGGAAGATGCGCCCACAACTGCCTCTACTGCTACGCTGTCAAGTTCCCATCCTTCCAGGGGCCTTTAAAGCCAAGGTTTAAGCTTGTCCGTGAAATAGGGAGAATGGCGGCCAGAACCAGGCCTAAACTGCCCGTGATGCTAAGCGACACCACAGACCCCTACCAGCCGGCTGAAGCCAGATACGAGATAACACGGAAATGCCTTGAAGCTCTGGTGAAGGAAGGGTTCCCCATTTTAATAGTTACCAAATCCGACCTGGTAGCCAGGGACCTAGACCTCCTGTCCAGCGGGAAGGCCGCCGTATCCATAACGGTTACAAGCCTTGACGACAGGTTTTCCAGGCTTATGGAGCCGGGAGCCCCTCCCCCCTTCCGGAGGCTTAAAGCCCTGAGAAGGCTGGCTGAAGCAGGAATCCCAGCCATCGCCAGAATAGACCCTATAATTCCAGGGTTAAACGACAACCCTGAAGACCTAGAGCATCTAGTCATGAGGCTTAAAGACGTGGGTGTGAAGCATGTTACAGCATCAACCCTCAAACCTGTCCGGGGCTTCTTCAAAAGGCTTGGAAAGGTAAGCCCGCCGCTGGCGGCTAGGCTTCAGGAAGCCTACAGGCAGGCTGAAACTGTCGCCGGATACGGCTACCTGCCAAGTCAGGCCAGGCTGAAAACCGTAAGCCTTGTCCGCGGATACGTTTTAAGGGAGGGTATGACCTTCGCCTCCTGCCGGGAGAACCTTCAACACCTTAACACTTCCATCTGCGATGGAACAGCCTACATATACAGGCAGGCAAGGCTTAGCAGCAGCTTTTAACAGTCGCACCGCAAAAGCCAAATTCAGGCAGGAGAGCATAACGTGGACAGCGATAACTTTTAAATTCTCATTCAGACATTTTCTCTGAGAGCTATGGCCTTTCGTGAGCGCTTCGAAAGTGGGATAGCAAGGTTTAACGAGAAGGTTAAGGGAAGCTCTGAAATCTTAGAGGTCCTAGAGGAATATGACGGTCGAACCATAACGCTTAAGGTTACAGACGACACGGTCTACGTTTTCAAAATTGGGAGGGAAGGCTTAAGCCTCGAGGT
>QMXU01000144.1 GCA_003662305.1 Candidatus Hecatellales archaeon | reverse complement strand
TCTTCAGACTTTCCGTGCTCAAGTCCTGGTTTAACCGTATATGGGATGTTTTCGGAAGCGGAGCTGCGAACATTTTCTTTGAGGCAGGCATGGAAGCTGGTGGAAACGCTGCCCGAAGCTTCCTGGAGAAATTCGGCCTTGAAAATGAAGGCTTAGTAAGATTCATGGCTGATATATGTTCATCTCTAGGCTGGGGTAAAATCACCATACTGGAATCTAACCCGGAAAAGCATGAAGCAAAAATCAGGGTTGAAAACCTTTTCGAGTGTTCGCTGGCCGGGAGAACTGGGAAACCGCAGAGCTTCTTCTTCAAAGGCTACCTGCTTGGCGCAACCATGGCATTCTTCAACACCGACACCCTAACCATAGAAGAAGTAAAATGCATAGCCTTAGGAGATTCCTGCTGCGAGTTCCATCTGAAGACGCTGTCTCAGCCGAGAAGTAGTGGACCGGGCGGGACTTGAACCCGCGACCTCCCGGGTGCGAACCGGGCGTTCATTCCAAGCTGAACTACCGGCCCTCTCCCCCCTTTTCCTAGGAGAAAACGCTGGTAAAAAGGGTTTACTCGATTAGGGTGGTCTCCTCTTTCTCGTAGTGGACCTCGATTTTTAGGCGGGCTTTGTTTATGGTGAATTTTCCGTTTATGTCGTCGAAGCCTGTCAGGTTTGCCTCTGCCTCCTGGTCTATGTAGCCCTCTAGGATGTAGAGGGTTTCCGCAGCCTCCAGTTCTGGAAGCAGCACTTCTCCCCCGGCGATTTTACGTCTGCTAACGGTCTTGATGGGATGCTGCACGATGCGGCTGACGTTCCCTATGCTGAGCAGGTCTAGAACATTGTCGCCTATGCCAAGCCTAACCTTTGGAGCTGACATTTTTATGCTCCCTCAGGGCTCCAGTTTTCTAGGTCTTCTCCCTCAACGGCCTCCGCCTGGCTTATCCACTCCTGCTGCCGTCTTTTCAGCACTTCAGCTTTAACGGTCTGCCTTATCCTGTTCTGCACGTTTTCGCCTAGGGTGACCTCGACGGAGCTGGCTTCCTCAACTTCCCCGCCGTCCACTTCGACGGTGTACCGGTAGCTTACGTTCACCACCTCCGGCTTCTCCGGCTGCCATTCCACTTTCTCAATTTTTATCAAGCCTCTCTTTCACCTCCCTATCCTTGAACTTCAACGAATAAGCCTGAAAGGCGGGGGTTGCCCAGAAGCCTTGACGCCAGGTCTTCCGGGTCTTCAACCGGAACCCCAGCTGGGAAAACGTATTCTACTCCTCTGAAAACAACCCTATAATGCTTCAAAGCCTTAACCTTCACTTGAACCATCTCTCTAAAACCCGGGTTCTAAGGAGCTCCTCTCTGAAGTCGGGTAGAGGGAAGCCCAGCTCCACGGAGATGGTTTCACCCTTCTCAGCGTCGTATTCAAGCGTTAAACGTTTAACCCTGAACGGCGTGTCCAACCCCAGCTCTTCATCTACCACGTCAACCTTGTCGCCTAAATCGAAGTTAAGCGTGGAAGCCAGTGTGGCGACGACGGTTTCCCTGGCCTCAGCGTAGGCCCAGCTCTATCTATGGCCTCTATCTTTAAAGTTACGTCCGCAGACATCTGACCATCCTCCCAACAAAATCATACGCCAGAGAAGAAGCGGCATCCCCGACGCTTCCTTAAGCGTCAAAGGAAGGTATCTTCAAAATTTAGCCGGAAAAATTTAAATAAAATCGTAATGAAGGAAATCTGGTGAATGAAATTTGAAGTTTAAATCAGATTTATACGTTAAGCTTCTCTGGGTATGTCCCGAATGCAAGGGGACTGAAACGTTAACACTCAGACGGGTTAAAAAAGGGCGGCTTCTTTAAACGTCTGAGGAAGAGTTCATCCAGTGTACGGCATGCAATTCCAGGTGGAAACCTAGTGAAGACGGCTCGAGAATGACCTTGATAGATGATAAGGGTAACCCGCTGAAAGATGAAGCCTTAGAATGGTAGGTTGAGAAAGCCCTAAGAGACTACGCCTTTAAGCCCATGGAGAATCCAACCATAAACATAGATAAAGACGAAAAGCAGTACGGGGAAAGCAGGAGGGCGAACCTGTATAAGGAGTACATTGTCTCAGAGGCTGAAGGCGGGCTTACCGGCTTCACTTTCCGACCTACCTCCGACCTGTACGTCCACCAGCTCGGCAGAAGCAAAACCGTTAAGAAAAAAGTTTTATCAAAGGAGTCTTCAGGAAGATTCTATGCAACCGATAAGAGGCTGCTGTTTTTAGGTGAAGGTAAACCCTTAGAGATTCCCTTGGACGGACTGTTAAGAGTCACCATCGAACACCCCTACCTAGCCCTCTACACTAAAGCTGAAAAATACCTGGTGGAATTTGAGGAGGAAAGCCATATTAAATGGGCAAGCCTCATCCAGCTGCTTATAAACAAGCTGAAAAATAAGGTGGCCGCTGACACGCTAAAAATAGGCAAGTTCACCTACACGATGTAGCATGAATCTGCCTACGGTTTAAGTTCCACCTGAAACTCGATAAGCATTTCTTCAACCTCATACTGGTTTATTAAAAGCATTTCCACCAGCTTCTCCAAGGCTTCCCCCTGCTGCATGCTTCCTTCCACCTCATCCCACAGGCTGAAAAGTTCAGGGTCCTCCGCGTGTTCAACCTCAGATTTCACGGCCTCTGAAAGCTGGGAGAGCCTCTCCTTTTTTCCTTTGACCAGGGCGTACATCATTTCCGTGAGAAGCCTGCCCAAACGCTGCCTTGGTAAAGCCTTCTCCGCAAAGCCCGAGGAGGCCTTCCAAAGCGTCAAGTATTTATCTCTGAAGTGCTCGTATTTGGGATGATACATCTGGTAGCCGACGGCTTCTCCGACACCCGCACCAACGAAAAAGGATACCACATACTTAAGGAAACTTCTACGTTCCAACTTGCCTCAAAAACTTTTCGTCTAAAACCCTTATAAGAGCTTAGCCGCTGAAAATCCTCCTTTAAACCGTCAGCCCAAGCATCCGCCTTTTACGTTTAATCTGCTCTGCAAGGCTTCCCTCCGCGGCAGGCTTCTCCAGCTCCCTGCTTAAGGCCAGCGTCTCCAGGTCGGCGAGTATGGTCTCAACGGGCCCGCTTAGGATTTCGTGGGGGAGTTTACCGTAGGTTTTTGCCAGGGCGTCTG
>QMXU01000143.1 GCA_003662305.1 Candidatus Hecatellales archaeon | reverse complement strand
GGCTCAGAGGATGTGGACCCTAACGTTTACGTTGAGGTTTACGATCCGGAGCGGGTGTGGGATGGCACCACCCTGCTTGCGGACAACCATATCCCGGGGGAGCCGAGGATAATAGAAGTGAACATGGAAGGGGAAATCGTCTGGGAGTACGTGCTTCCAGAAGATTTGCCCCCCGCGTCTGACGTGGAGCTGCTGCCCAACGGCAACATCCTGTTCGTGACCGATAAGGGCCTATACGAAATCGACCGCGACGGCAACATTGTATGGTCATACCTAGACGAGAAGGTATCCCACGACGCAGACCGTCTGCCCAACGGCAATACGCTGGTAGTGTTCGGCGGCGATGACCAGATAGACGACGCCCATGTAAAGGAGATAAGCCCTGAAGGCGAAGTAGTCTGGGCCTGGTACGCTAAAGACCATTTCTACAAGGAGCCTTACAAGGACATTTACGAGGCTGGATGGACCCATACGAATGCTGTAACCAGGCTTCCCAACGGAAACACCATGATCAGCCTGAGAAACTTTCTCCTCACGGTTGAGGTGAACCCTGAAGGCGAAGTCGTATGGTCGTACGACTGGTCAAGCCTCGGCATAGAACCCCACGAGCCTGAGCTACTTCCCAACGGGAACCTCCTCATAGCCCTCCACGGCGGAGGCAAAAAAGAGCGTGCAGTAGAAGTCAACCCTAAAACCGGTGAAGTCGTCTGGGAATTCAACATACCGGGGCTTATAGGGCTTAGAGACGCTGACAGACTGCCGAACGGCAACACACTACTCTGCGGCGGAGCCTTCCTTGATGAAGGGCCGAAAGTGCTTGAGGTTACACCGGACAAGAAAATCGTCTGGCAGCTTGGAGTGAAAGGCGTGAAAGGAACCCCTGAAGACCATCAAAAATGGTTCTACAAGGCTGAAAGAATCAGCGCAGTCGCCCCGCAAATCTCCATAGTCTCCCCGGAAAACGAAACCTACCCGCCCGGAGAAATCGAAATATCCATCGACTACGTGGACGTGGACCTAGGTGCCATCTGGTACCGCGTATACGACCGCTCCAACGATAAATGGGTAACCGACGAGGTAACCTGCCTGCGAAACGTGTGGTCGGATGGCCTAACCTTCGAGGGAACAGAGGAGGGACCCCGGACAGTAACCCTAGACGAAGGTGAATACACGCTTTACGTCCGGGCTGAAAGCACCGGATGGGGAAACGAAAACCTCCTCGAACGTAAAGTCGTAAACACCACCGAGGCTTCCGTAGACTTCACGGTGGAAGCCAAGCCCTCTGAGGTTACTCCTACCCCAACCCCTACACCTACCGTTACCGCTACCACTATAACACCATCGAAACCTGAAAGGCCTGAGGTAACCGTAGCGAAGGGGAAAATTCAAGCTTCCATCCCCAAAATCGAAGCTGGCAAAGCAGAAATCATCATGGTTGAGAAGGCGGACATACCCTTAAGGTATATGCGTATCTCGGTTAGAAACAGCGTGAACGACGTTCAGATAACCGTCAATAGGCTGGAGGAGAAGCCTCCATCCGTAACAGTCGACGTGGAAGGCAAAGTTTACCAGTACTTTGAAATCAGCCATCAGAACATCGCCAGCAGCGACGTGTCTAAGGTCCTCCTAGAATTCACAGTTGAAAAATCATGGATTAAAGCAAACAACATCGACAGGCATACGGTTTCCCTCCAAAGATATGGAGAAAACGGCTGGAGCAAGCTTCCAACCTACGAAGTGGATGAAGACCCTGAAAACGTTTATTACAAGGCTGAGTCGCCAGGCTTGTCCATATACGCAATTTCAGGGATAACCGTAACCCCTACTCCAACTGAAACGGAAACCCCCACTCCAACCCCAACTAAGACGGTTGCTCCTTCCCCGACGGCTTCTCCATCTCCTACGTCTTCTCCTTCTCCGACAGCAACTCCGTCGCCAACACCAACCGAAACCACAACCGAAAAGAAGGGTGAGTCCCGATGTATTATTGCGACTTCGACTTTCGGTTCTGAGCTTGCCCCTGAGGTTCAGTTTTTAAGGGGCTTCAGGGAGAATGTGGCTCTGAAAACTTTTGCTGGCTCCCAGTTTATGAGGGTTTTCAACGCCTGGTATTATTCTTTCAGCCCTCCGGTCGCAGCTGTAATAGCCTCCAACGAACCCCTAAAAGCGGTAATGAGACCTGTTCTACTGCCTTTGCTGAAGATTTTACAGTTGGCCGTAACTGTGAACTCTGCTTTCAGCTTCAACCCTGAGCTGGCAATTGTTTTGACAGGTCTTGTGGCTAGCTCACTGATTGGAATAGTCTACTTTACGCCGGTTACATTAGCGTTTCTCTACCTAGCGAAGCGAAGGTGGAAGTATCTGCCTAAACCTGGAAAGCTCACAGTGCTGCTGACCCCTTGGCTTGTAAGCTTGGCGTTAATCTGCCTGGGAGAAGCCACGTTATCCGCAACCTTAATGATGGCTGCAACAGGCGCCTTCATAATATTCACCATAGCCCTCACAGCAGGAGCAATCTCCCTAAAAATCCTACAGCACCATTAATTTCCACGCTTAAAACGAGTGGTCCAAGGATGAACTGCTTCATCTTTTTAGACATCACGCTGGCGTAAACCTTATTTTTGACGGTATCTTTGGGTTATGGCTGACTATGACCTCGGAGAAATCTTACATTCTAACTGAGAAATGTAAACGCTGCGAGGTCTGCCCGCCTATTCAGGCATGTCCCTCCAAAGCCTTCTACAGGTTCGACCCGGACTATCCTCCCGTCGTAGACCTAGAAATGTGCCTAGGCTGCGGAACATGCGTCGAGACATGTCCCCACAAGGCTGTCATCCTAAAAAAGCCCGCCTAGCCCTGCCAGGGCTGCAGCCAGATAGCCTACCGCCAGAAGCCCCTGCGTCGCCAGCACCACCACCACGTTCGCCTTCAAGGCGGGAACAAGCTTTTCCAGGCTTCCATAGTTTCTAAGCGAGCCTGCCATGGCTTTCAAGGCGAAAGGCAGGGTTAGGAGGGCTAGAAGCGTGGAAGCTGGAAATAGGCCTTGGAAAACGCAGAGGACTATGAAAAGGTAGACGGTTAAGGTTGAGGCTGAATATATCATGGCTGCTTTACGTCTTCCGAAGGCTGTGACAAGGTTCCGTCTTCCGCCTTTAAGGTCAGCCTCCACATCTGGAATCTCGT
>QMXU01000142.1 GCA_003662305.1 Candidatus Hecatellales archaeon | reverse complement strand
TGGCGGTGTCAGCTTGAGAGGCTAGTTTTATGGTGGTTTTGTTTGGGTGGGGTGGGATTGGAGTTGCCTCCGATGGTTAAGCTTGCGTTGACCTGGCCATGGCTCGGCATAATCGCCTCCAAGCCATCCTCCAATCCGAAAACGTGAATTCAGGTAGTACGGAGTAGTATGGGGTAGTATGGTGTCATACCTTTCCGGCTGCCGAAACGTGAATTTCGGTATGATGGTGTATGATGGTGTCATACCTTTTGAGCAGGATTTCCCACAAAGCCGAGGTCAGGATAGGCATTATGTTGGATAGGGGCCTGCTGAAGGCCGTTGACCAAGTGTGCGAAAGGCGGCCTCTAAGCTTCCACCCCCTCCGGATACGGGTTTGGAAGCTCATCTAAGGCTTCTCAACCAGCTCTACTAGGTTTCCCTCCGGGTCCGTGAAGAAGGCGAGCTTTGACCCTCCTCCACCGGGCTTCAACTCCATCAGAATCTTCACACCCCTACCTTTCAGCCTTTCACAGGCCTCCTCTAGGTTTTCCACGCGTAAAGATATATGGTTGAAGCCTGCTCTCCCACAAAGTTTCGCTGTTACGCCTTCAAGACCCTCCCCGGCAGGCTTCTGGGTCAAGGGCTTCCCTTTCAAGGGGCTGATTATTTCCAAGACTGCTTGACCGGCTTGGAGGAGGGCGTAGGCCACTCCCAGCTCAGGCTTTTTCTTAACCTTCAAAACCTGAAACCCCAGAACCTCCGAGTAGAATTTGACAGCTTCCCCCAAGTCTTTAACGGTTAAGGCAACATGGTCTAACGTTGCCATCAGGATTCTGCCTCCATTAAAGTTTTGACGTGGCTGTCAAAAAGTTTTGCTCCGCTCCGAAGAGCGGCTACCTTTGCGGTTCGATTATCACTTTTATGGAGTCTTTAGGGTTGGCTACAAGCTGGAAGCCTAAGCCTGTTTCAGCCAGGCTCAGCCTATGGGTTATCATCTCCTTCACCCGTATGATGCGGGAGCGGATTAACTGTAAGGCGGCCACATGGTCTGCAGGGCTGCCCGCATAGGATGAGGTTAAAGTCACCTCGCTACGCCAGAAAACCTCGTTTAAAGCCAGGGGGACAGTAACGTCAGGACCTGTAGGGGCGAAAAACAGGATGGTTCCCCCTCGCTCCACGGATTTAAGCGCCTGAAGAATGGCTGACCTCGCACCCGTGCAGACCACCACCCTGTCAGCCAGCATTCCATCGTTGACTTCACGCATTCTCTCAGGTATGTTTTCGGAGGCGTGAAATGAGGCGTCGGCTCCAAATCTTAATGCTGCCTTCAACCGGTACTCGTTGATGTCCACGGCAACTATTTTGCCTGCTCCCATGGCCCGTGCAAGCTGTATGTGGAGCAGCCCTGCTATACCGCTTCCTATCACGAGCATGCTGAGGCCAGGCTGCATTTGAGCCAGCCTTTGACCGCGGAGAACGCAGGCAAGAGGCTCCGTGAAGGTTCCCTCCTCGAAGGACACGCTGTCTGGAAGAGGGTAGACTCCGCGGTCTACGTTGATGGCTGGCAGCCTAACATACTCAGCGAAGCCTCCCGGGTCAAAGTTCGTCTTTCGCAGGGTTTCGCATACGGTGTGATGGCCTGTGAGGCAGTAGTGGCATGTGTTGCAGGGCACATGGTGGGAAGCAGTAATCTTCTGCCCCTCCCTGTAGCGTTCAACACCTTCCCCAACCTCAACGATTTCTCCGGCTATCTCGTGGCCCAGCACTAGAGGAGCCCTTTTAACACGGTACCATTCCATCACGTCGCTGCCGCAGATGCCGCAGGCCTCCACTCGTACCAGAAGCTCACCTGGGCCTATCCGGGGCACCGGCATTTCCTCCACCCTGATGTCCCGGTTGTTGTAGTACATGGCAACCCTCAAACGTCATCCCCAAAGTAATAGTCTCTACTCTAAACTAATTAGCCTTCAGGCGGAAAAGAAAGCAGGGGGTTTAAGGATTATTCTCCGCCCTGTTTGAGGCTGCTGAAGAGTTCATGGGCTTCCTTCGGGGTTGCACCCTCATGGACTATGGCTCTTATAGCCTTAATCATGGCTATAGGATAGTCATGCTGCCAGATGTTTCTACCCATGTCCACGCCTATCGCGCCAGCCTCCAAGGCGTCGTAGACAAGCTGGAAGACGTCCATTTCAGTTTCAAGCTTTGGTCCTCCGGCGATAACCAGCGGGACAGGGCAGCCCTCAGCAACTTTCCTGAAGTTCTCACAGTAGTAGGTTTTCACCATGCTTGCTCCTATTTCAGCTGCTATCCGGCAGCACAAGGCAAGATAGCGAGCTTCCCTCTTCTCCAGCTCCCTTCCAACGGCGGTAACCGCCAGCACGGGCATCCCGTATTCCTGTCCTTCATCGACAAGCTTCGCTAGGCAGGTTAAAGTCTGATGCTCGTATTCGGTGCCCAGGTAAATGGAGAAGGCAACGGCCACCGCGTTAAGCCGGATAGCCTCCTTCATGGAGGTGATTACTTCCTCGTTGGCAAGCGTTCCCACAACGCTGTTTCCACCTGAAACCCTCAGCACGACAGGTGTGTTCGTCTCAGAGGGAATGGATGAGCGTAGTACTCCACGGGTCAGCATGACCGCGTCGGCGTAGGGAAGCAGGGGCTCTATGGTTCTCCTAGGGTTCTCCAGCCTGAAGGTTGGCCCCTGAAAGTATCCATGGTCCACAGCCAGCATAACCGTCCGCCCGTCGGACTTAATTATTTGTGCTAGGCGGTTTCTTAAACCCCAATCCATTAATTTTGCCTCCTTCCTAACTCTTCTATTCCCGTTCAAATAAAAATCTTTTTCAGGCAGTCCTAAGCCTTAAAGGCTGGGAAGCCAATGATACCTTTAGCCTTCCGGCGGTGGAAGCCCTGAATGGTGAAACTGAAAGACTTAAAAAGGAGGTATGCCTAGCGGTCAGACAGCTCTTCGAGAGAGCCTTAATTTTCCCGCATGGGGGAAACGTTAGCGCTAGGCGTCCAGGCTCCAGCGAATACTGGATAACCTCCAACGTGTATAAGGGCTGGATTCAGCCGCAAGACCTCGTGAAGATGAACCTTAAAGGCGAAGTTTTAGAGGCCAGAGAAGGGGTTAAACCCTCCATCGAATACCCTATGCACCAGGCCATCTACAAGAAGCGGGAGGATGTGAACGCCGTAGTCCATAGCCACAGCCC
>QMXU01000141.1 GCA_003662305.1 Candidatus Hecatellales archaeon | reverse complement strand
TCTCCAGCTTTCCGGTGGTTCAGGAGGCTCCAGGAGGAACTCTCCTCTGAACTCTTCTAGGAGGTTTTGAAGCTACGAGGTTTCCCTCCTTGAAGGGTAGAGTTTAGGAGCCATGTCAGGGGTTGAAGCAACCAGGTGAAGCAGGGCTACAGGGCTGGAGGGGTTTCCACGCCCGGAGTGGAAGGCTTCCTTGAAGGTTACAGCGGTCAGGGGGTCTATGTAAAGCTCTGAGGTCCGCTTCCCGAAGGGAGTTGCCTTAAGCCTTGCCCCTTCAAAGGCTATAAGCCCTTTCTCGGCTAGGAAGCCTAAAGTTTTGGCTACAGGCCTTTTAACCACGGACTCGCCGTACTGGTGAGCGTAGAAGGTTCGGCTGAAAAACTCGTATACGCCCTGCTCGCTCCAGGCGAAACCTGACGCTACAACAGCCAGCACGTGGGAGCGGAGAGCCCTTTCAACCGCCAGCTTAGACCAGATGCGTTCAGGCTTGGAGCAGACATAGTACTCCATGAGGAAGTCCTGCTCATCCCGGCTTTGCGCCACTAGGATGGCTTCGCCAACCTCGTCGTATCTCGGCCTCCCAGCTCTTCCAGCCATCTGCTTATACTCTAAAATGGGAATTTCGAAGCGTCCGAGCCCGGGCTCGTACCGCAGGTAGCTGTTGACTATGACCGTTCTCGCGGGGAGGTTTACGCCGGCTGCAAGGGTTGGAGTTGCCGCAAGAATCTTGATGAAGCCCTTCCTAAAGTTTTCCTCGATTATTCTTCTGTGGGCTACGTGGATTCCTGCGTGGTGGGCGCAGGCTCCTCCCGATACCGCCTGGGCTAACGCCTCACTAAGGCTTGTTCTCTCGCCTACGCTTAGGATTTCCTCCGCTATCTCCCCCAGTATTCTACGTTCGCTTTTGGACAGGCTTTTGGAGAGAGCTTGAGCAGCCTTCAGGGCGGTGTTCAAGGCAATACGTCTGGTTTCAGTGAAGATTAAGGCTTGACCTCCTCCCTTAACGGTTTGGAGAGCCAAGTTTATCGAGGGGTTCCTATGCTCTACAGGTATCTTCCTTGAGCTGCCGTCCCTGAAGATTATTTCGTCCCTGTAGAGGACGCCTTCCCTAAGCGGGACGGGACGCCATTCCGTTGAAACCCAGTCGGCTCCAATCCACTCGGCTATTTCCTCAGCGTTCTCGACGGTGGCGGACAGGGCGAGAATCTGAGCTTCAGGGTTAACCTGCATCATGCGGGTTAAAGCCACCTCTAGGGTTGGCCCCCTGTCCCCGGTATGCAGCAGGTGCACTTCATCGGCGACGAGAAGGGAGACCTCTTCAAGCCATGGCGCCCTATGCCTCATAAGGCTGTCAGCTTTCTCGTTGGTGGCAACTATGATGTCGTAGCGGGCTAGCCGGGGGTCGCTGCTGTCGTAGTCACCCGTCGAGATAGCGACTTTCACCCTTCCGCCTTCAGGCTTCCTGAGCCTACCATACTTCCTGAAGTCCTCAAATTTTTCAGCTGCCAGAGCTCTGAGAGGCGTCAGGTAGAGGACTTTTCCGCCTCGCTCCAGCACGTGCTTGAGGGCGCAGAGTTCGGCTACAAGGGTTTTACCTGAAGCTGTAGGGCTGGCTAGGACCAGGTTTCTGCCTTGGAGGGCTCCCTTTCTCAGGGCTTCCTCCTGCGGGGGGTAGAGCTGCTCGTAGCCTTGCTCGGCTAGAAGCCTCTTAGCCTCCTCTGGAAGGTCTACTTCGGCCAGGTGCAACCCTCATCCGGCCTTCACACGGTTCCAGTTTTACGCAGGTAGCCAGGCTTAGGCGAGTACAGTATTCCATCTTGTAAGGCTCTCTTAACTATTTTTTCAGCGTCTCCACGCCCGATGCCATGGTATTCTGCAAGCCTGTTGTAGAGTTCCTCCGCCTCGGCTTCGCCGAACTCTTTCTGAAGCTCCTCAACAACCCTCATCACGGTTACAAGCTTGTCTCTGAGGGCAGCTGGCTTCCCAGTCATGATGGTGTCTATGTCCACCACCTCGCCTTCCCTTACCGCTCCAACCGCCTGCAGAGACTTCTTCATGATGCGGATAGCGGCTTCAGCGTCCTCCCTGGTTACAACCTCTTTCAGGGCTACTCTGGCTCTCGCCTCAGCAATCCTGATTAAGGCTTCCAGCTGCCTTGGCGTTATGGCTATGGGGGAGCCTTCAGCCCCCTGCGAGGCCTCCCTCATCTTCAAGTAGAACTGTTTAAGATGGTTGGCAGCCTCCTCGCTGAGCCTCGGATGAACCTTAGACCTCGCATAGCTCACATACTTCCTCAGGATTTCAGGGGGGATAGGAGGCATGACAGGGCCGCCACGCCTGTGAACGTTCAGAATGTGGTCTGCAAGCTGGAGGTCTAACTCCTTGTCAGGCTGGTCCTTCTCCACGAAGATAAGGTCAAACCTTGAAAGAATGACTATGGGGATGTTAATGTTCTCAGCCACGGTGACCCTGTCCTCGTATCGTCCAAGCTTCGGGTTTGCAGCGGCAAGAATGGAGGTTCTCGCGTTCAAGGTAGCGACTATGCCTCCTTTAGCCACGCTTATGGTCTGTTGCTCCATCATCTCGTGCATGGCTATCCTGTCTTCATCCCTCATCTTGTCTATTTCGTCGACGGCTGCGACGCCCTTGTCAGCTAAAACCAGTGCTCCAGCCTCCAGGACCATTCCTCCAGCTCTCTCCCTTAGAACTGCCGCCGTTAGGCCTGCCGCCGTCGTTCCTCTGCCGCTCGTGTACAGGCCTCTAGGCGAAATCTTAGCTACGTAGCGTAGCAACTGCGACTTGGCTGTTCCAGGGTCTCCCACCAGCAGCACGTGGATATCGCCTCGGATGGTTACGCCTTCAGGAGTTATCTTTGGAACTCCCCCGAAGAGCAGGTACATGATGGCCTCCTTTATGTCCTCGTAGCCGTAGATGGAGGGGGCGATGGAGTCCATTACACGCTTGTGGATGAACTCGTCTCTGGCAAGCTCTCTTATCCGCTTCTCGTCCTCCAGTGAAACCTCTATGGTCTCCAGCTCCTTCCCTACGACCTCCACATGGTTCGCCTCGATGACTATGCTGAAGGTTCTAAGCTTACCCCTCCCCGGAAGGGTTTCAGGCCTAGCCCTCACAATCCCGGTGACCGTAACCCTGTCGCCTGGCCTAGCCTTGTCAACCAAGTCGTCTTCCAAGTATACTTCCACGTAGCGGGGAAGCTGTCC
>QMXU01000140.1 GCA_003662305.1 Candidatus Hecatellales archaeon | reverse complement strand
GGAGAACACGGAGGGCTTCTACTATGCCAAAGAGTTCGAGGTCGCCCCTGGAGTGGGAATCTCCACAAGGCTTATAACCCGTAAGGCTTCGGAGCGGGTGGCAAGGTTCGCCTTCAACCTAGCGCGTAAACGCAGGAGAAAGCTGACCTACGTGCATAAGGCCAACATTTTAAAGCTGACGGACAGCATCTTCAAGCAGGCTGTTCTAGACGTGGCAAAGGAATACCCTGAAGTGGAGCTGGAGGAGCTTAGGGTTGACGCTGCAGCCATGCAGCTTGTAAGGCGGCCTCAAACCTTCGACGTGATTGTAACCACCAACATGTTCGGGGACATCCTGTCTGATGAGGCGGCAGGGCTTGTCGGAGGCTTAGGGCTTGCCGCAGGGGCAAACCTGGGCGAAAAATACGGGATGTTCGAGCCTGTCCACGGCTCAGCCCCCAAGTACGCAGGCCAGAACAAGGTTAACCCGGTGGCAACGATTCTCGCAGCTAAAATGTTGCTGGAATTCCTCGGGGAGACTAGGGCAGCTGAAAAGGTTGAGAAAGCCGTAATCGAGGTTTTAAGGGAGGGAAAAGTTAAAACGTATGACCTCGGGGGCTCCGCTACCACAAGCCAGATGGCTGAAGCCATAGCCGAAAAGGTTTTAGAAAACGCTTGATGAAGGCTATACGTGCAAGGCAGATGGCTGGGAAATTCTGGATAGATATCTGCTGCTGAAGCCTTCTACTAGAAGCGTTATCGAATGGCCTATACTTATTGGTGTTGGAGCCCTGCTTTCAGCTCCAACCATACCGTTCTCTCCGATGGCGAACATGGTTGGCGCCATAATCTTTCTTGCCGGGGGATGATTCACAGGCAGGCCCATGTCTCCCATAGGAAAGCCCATGAAACCGCGGATAGAATTGACAGGCTTGTAACGGCTGGAATCTACTCGAGGATTAGGCATCCCTGCTATCTCAGCTTAATCCTCATGTATTTCGGCGTAGCCGTCCTGTGGGGGATAGCATGGATACTTGTTCCGGCAGCAGTTTTCACGGTTCTAACGGTTCTCACGGCTTTAAGAGAAGAGAAGCTTCTGCTTGAAAAGTTTGGAAGAGAATAACAGGGAGTACACGCGGAAGGTTAAGTGGAGGTTTATACCGAAAGTCTTCTAGCTCCCAGCCCCTCTTATTCTTCAGGCTTGTAGTATACGATTTCTTTCTGGTAGGCTGGCGGAGTGTAGGCTGGCCCGCCTCTTATGGCTCTTTGAAGGCAGTTGGTAACGCAGAGGTAGCAGTATATGCATTTGAAGGGGTCGTAGGTTATGGTTTTGGCTTCAGGGTCGACTTTTATGGCTACTGGAGGGCAGAGTCTCTCGCAGTCCTGGCATAGGTCGCATTTCTTCATGTCGAAGGTTATCATTCCACGGTGGCCTGGGAAGGGCTCCCTCTTCACGAAGGGATGCTTGACCGTTACAGGCTTGGAGAAGAGGTTTCTGATGATGTTGGGCAGCATTCTAACCATCAGCTTCCCCCTCCCTTCTTAACCTGGGTTATCCTTTCAGTGCAGGCTATGCAGGGGTCTATGGAGAGAACTATCACAGGTATGTCGGCTACCTCGTATCCTGGAAGCATGGCAAGCAGGGGCGGAATGTTGGCGAGGGTTGGAGTTCGAATTTTAACTCTTTCAAGCCTGTTGGTTCCGTTCCCCTTAACATAGTAGAAGAGTTCGCCTCTAGGCTGCTCAACCCTTGCCACAGCCTCTCCTTCAGGCCACTTTTCAGGTTTAACCCTGATTTCCCCTTCAGGCATGCTTTCCAAGGCTTCGAGAATCAGGTCTATGGCCTGGTATACCTCGTAGAATCTTACGAGGGTTCTGGCGTAAACGTCGCCGTCCTTTTCCACGACGGGTTCGAATTTAAGGTGCTTGTAGGCCTGGTAGCCTTCAAGCCTGATGTCCTTCACCAGGCCGCTTCCCCTTCCTGTGGGGCCTACGGCTCCAAGCATTAAGGCGTCGTTATAGGATAGAACACCTTTTCCAACGGTTCTCCTTTTGAAGGCTGGATCTTTAAGGATAACCGGGGCAAGCTTGTCCACCCGCCTCCTAAGCTCAACCATGTCTTCCCTGAAGCGTTCGGCCAGGGACTTGAGGATGTCCCTTCTAACCCCTCCAACCACGCAGGTTGAAGGTATAACCCTGTTTCCTCCTGTACGCTCTTGGAGGTCCATGACGATTTCTCTGTCCCTCCAGAACTGCATGAAGAGGCTTTCGAAGCCCATGGCGTCGGCTAGAAGTCCCAGCCATAGGAGGTGGCTTTCAAGCCTGTTAAGCTCCGCCCATATAACCCTCAGGTACTGGGCTCTTTCAGGAACCTCCACGTCCACAAGCTTCTCCAGGGCCATACAGTAGCATAGGGCATGCATTACATTGCATATTCCGCAGACTCTTTCGCACAGGTACACGTTCCGCTGGTAGTCGTTAAGCTCGCAGGCTCTTTCCACTCCACGGTGAATGTAGCCTACGTTCACGCCTACGTCAACTATTTTCTCCTCATCCACAGTGAACCTTAACTGGATAGGCTCAGGCAGGACAGGATGCTGGGGTCCGAAGGGGAAAACCGTGTATTTCCGGGTGGCTGCACCCTTACTCATACCAGTCACACCTCCAGCAGCGTTTAGCCTCCTGAACAGCCTCCTTCTCCCGGTAGCCTAACTCCACCTCGTCGAAGCCTTTAAGCCTCTGCTCCACGGGAAGCATGGCAACGGGAATACTTTCAAGCTCTAGAACCTCTTCAACGCTGGGCCTCAACGTTAGCTCTTCCTTCAGCTCACGCTCTTTAAGTCCTTGCCCTCCAAGGTATCTGTCTATGGCGCTGGCAGCCTTCCATCCTGCTCCTATGGCTTCAGCCACCGATGCGGGGCCTGTCACAGCGTCTCCCCCGGCGAAAACCCCGCTGCGGCTTGTCTCCAGGGTTTCAGGGTTAACCTCTATTCTGCCCCGCCTGTCCAGCTTGAGGTTGAAGCCTTTGGGAACAGCGACCACCTGGCCTATGGCCCTGATGAAGAGGTCGGCCTCCACGGTGAATTCGCTTCCAGGGACGGGTTCAGGCCTGGGCCTCCCGGAGGCGTCGGGTGCTCCAAGCTTCATCCTTATGAACTCCATTTTCGCCGGGGACTCGCCTGGCAGAACCTTGGTTGGGGCTACTAGGAACTCTAGTTTAACGCCTTCAGCTTCAGCTTCTTCCACCTCCCTCGGGGTGGCAGGCATCTC
>QMXU01000139.1 GCA_003662305.1 Candidatus Hecatellales archaeon | reverse complement strand
CCTAACTCGCCGGTTCTAGGTGTACCTGTTAGAATAAACCATGTGGGAATAGCCATATTTGGCGGAACAAATCCTTTGACGGCTTTAAGTGAGGCAGGCATTCCTGTGGAGGTCAAGGCGATAGGTTCCTTGCTAAACATCAATGAAATGATTGATATTAATAAACTATAAATTTAACATTCTACGAGTTTTAAGCGTTAAATAAACCTTTTCATAGAAAAATTTATATACATTTCTCCCGCTTACAATATAGGAAATAACTTACCTATATCCTATAGGAAATAGGCTTAAACTATCGTAGAGGTGTAAATATGTCAGGGGCACACCTAAACTCTTCTTATTTAAATGCTAAATCTACTACGGGCACTATAACTAGAGTGAAGGATACAAGTAGTATAAGTGGGATGTGTCCCATATGCATTTATAACTGTCCATTTTTATGTCAAATAGGTCTTTCAGCACTCCGCGGTAGGGAAGCTATATACCCTATACCTAAATATTTTGGTTATAGTACTGCTGGAGCGCTGAAGGATTTCGGTCTCGACTGGTCTCACTTTAACATTCATGCTGGATTAACCGGAGCTGAAGGCGCCGAGCCAGACCCTGATAAAGCCATTTTCCCTTCGGCTTCAACGGAAGCTGTTGTGGGGGGGATGCGTTTAAAGCTTCCCGTCATGATCGGAGCTTATGGCTCAACTGATGTGGCTAAATTAAACTGGGAATGTCTTGCTGCGGGTGCAGCCTTGTCAGGTATAAGCATAATTATAGGCGAAAATGTTTGTGGGGTTGATCCCGACACTAAAATAGCTAGTGGCATGGTAACTTATTCAAAGGAGTTAGAGTGGAGAGTTAAATCTTTCAGGAGGTTCTGGGACGGAAAGCACGGCGACATCGTAGTACAAACTAATGTTGAGGATCAAAGATTTGGTGTTGATGTTTATGCCATTTCAAAGCTTGAAGTTAACTGTATCGAGCGGAAGTGGGGTCAGGGTGCTAAGGCTATCGGAGGTGAAATACGTGTGAGAGATCTTGATAGGGCCATAGAACTGAAGAAGAGAGGCTATTTAGTGATTCCAGATCCAGAAGATACAGCCGTTCAGGAAGCCTTTAAACAGAAGCTCTTTGAATCCTTTGAAAGGCATAGCAGGATTGGGATGCCAAAAGGAAAGGAAGTTCTTGAAGATGTGGATTGGCTTAAAAGCCAGGGGGCGAAAAAAGTTTCCTTAAAAACTGGAGCATATCGACCTGCTGCTGTGGCTTTCACCATGAAAATAGCCTGCGAAGCCAAATTCGACTATGTAACCTTTGACGGGGCTGGAGGGGGAACAGGGATGAGTCCGGTTCCTATGATGGATGAAATGGGTATACCAACCGTTTATTTGGAAGCCATAGTGCTTAAGTGTGCCCAAATTCTGAAAAGGAAGGGTAAACACGTGCCAGACCTAATTATGGCAGGAGGTTTTGTCGAGGAAACTCAAATCTATAAGGCAATAGCGCTAAGTAACTTTGGCGGTGGCCCCCTAGTTAAAGCCGTGGTTATGGCTAGAGCACCCCTAACAGCCGTAATGAAGGCTAAGTACTTCGTGGAACTAGCTGAGAAGGGTAAGCTCCCTAAAAACTTCGCCGAAGAGTACGGCTCAACACCTGAAAAATTCTTCCGCTGCATCGCTGACCTAAAAGCTCAATATACGGTGAAGGGTTTAAAGAGATACCATGGGGAGCCATCGGCCTCTACAGCTACCTCTACGACAGGATCAGAGTAAGCCTCCAGCAGCTTCTCGCAGGCTCCAGAAAGTTCCGGCTAGACCTAATAAACAGAAACGACCTAATAGCCCTAACTGAAAGAGCCTCAAAAGTCACAGGAATACCCATGCCCCACGAAAGCGAAACAGAACTCATAGAGCAAATTTTAAACTAAAAATACCAGATTTCAAATTTTCATATTCTGATGGTTCTTACGGTTTAATCCAATCTTTCCATGTCTTCTATGGGTATAAGGCAGTGGGGTGCAAGGGTTTCCACCGGAACTCCTGCCTCCCTCATGGTGGCCCCGGGAATCAGTCCTCCTATAATGCATATTCCAAATCTGTCTATGGCAACTGGTACACATAGGACAGGCTCGTTGGGATGTCCTACCTGTATGATTCCTCCCCAACCCCTGCTTTTAAGCTCGTTCAAAATGTTTGTAACCTGCTCCCTAGCTTCAGCAGGGGCTTCCCTGAAGTTTAAAGGCAGAATGCCTGAGCCTGTGTCCAAGAAGTACCGTATGGAGGTTACTCCCCGGTATACAAGAAGTTCCAAGGGTGGGAGAGTGGTGCCGTCGTAGGATAAAAGCTCCACGAAACGTACAGGCCTGTAGTCTACGAACTGGGCTAGGCCTCCATACTTCAGCATAATCGGAATGCCGGCCTTTATTAGAATCCCGTCTATCGTCAGGTTGCAGACGGTGAAAACGGCTACCTTCCCTCTGGAAATGTTTAAGCCCTGGTATTCTTCCCCTTCACGGAGAACTTTGAAGTAGGGGGCGGGCAGAAGCTTCATTTTGCAGAGTTTAACCATCAAGTCCAGCATTTCATCCAAGTGTTTCTTTCTTATTATGGAGATGTTAGCTACAACTTTCCCCTTATCCTCTATGGGGTCATAGGTTATCGAGTAGGCGAGTGCAAGGTAGCGGGTTAAAACCGAGCCGAGCCTCTGGTAGGCTAAAGCCCTCTCAAGCTCTTCAAGCCCTGCCACCGTTATGGTTCTACCCTGCCTTCCATGGCCTTTAACCATCCCCTTCGCCTGGAGAAGTTTCAGATGATACCGGATGGTTCTGTCGTTGAGGTGGAAGCCTCTTCTCTCAAGCTCTCTTCTCAAAACCGTGGAGCCGACAGGATACCTGAACTGGCTGAGAATCCTTAAAATCTCCACTTCCTTTCTAGAGCTTTCATTAAACTCGGCGAACATAGACTATCCCCAACAGTTTCAACAGCCATTTTCAGCCGGCTAAATCCACATCATAAAACAAGCATTCTCTTAAATAAAAGTCTTAAATAAAAGTCGCTCTTACACGTGTAACAGTCCCTAAACTGCCAAGAAAATAGTAGTTTTGAGGGAGTTTAGGCGGTTTCTTGGTCGGCAACCTTCAAGGCTTCACCCAAAGCGTTTACACCTTCATCAATTTGCTCTTCGGTGACGATGAGAGGTGGGGCGACGATGAGATGGCTTACCCATCCTGTAACGTAGACACCTCTCTTCTGTGCTTCCGCACTGATTTTATCTG
>QMXU01000138.1 GCA_003662305.1 Candidatus Hecatellales archaeon | reverse complement strand
TAACAGCCTCCGACGGAACCCTGAACCTGCCTTTATGGGCAACCTTAAAGGTTGGGGAGGAATACATGATAGCCTTGGGCCTGCAAGGATAGGAAACCAGCGGTCTAACCCCAAGCTCTAGGAGGGCTTTACCCATGTGGAAGCCGTTTCCCCCAAGCCTCCTTTCAATCTTCCAGGAGAAAAGCTCCTTAAGCCTACGGTAAAGCTCCTCAGAAATCAGGTGTTCTCCTCCCCCCTTCCTAACAGCTTCCATAAGCAAGTATGCGGCTTCACCCTCATCCCTAAGGGTTGAACCCCTAGGAGGACGGGTGGAGGAGGCTTCAGCCCAGGCTAAAACTTCTTCGTCCACCTTCAAAGCGGAATCCCAGTTCACGTATAAGCCTGTGGCAACCCTCACCTTAACAGGCAAAAAAGCTTCTTCTAAGGCTTGCTGAACCATCAAGGCTGAGCCCCGGCAAAGAAAGGTAGCAGCCGGCAAACATAAAAAATTTGTCCGCCTTCTTGGCGGAGGCTTGAAAAGCATTATTTAGGACGGCTTCGGGTTAATGTTGGCTTTAGAGGTGAAAAGAATGCCTGTTGAGCATGGTGAAAGCTTTGAAAGGGAGTCCGTGATAGAAGTTGGAAGACTTATGATGGTTTCGGCTAGAACAGCGCCGAAGTCAGGAGGGCAGGACGACATCTTGCTGTCGCTGGTCTACGGGGAGGAAAAGGACAGGCTTGCCATGGAAATGGAGAGGCTGGCTGGAGAGAGAGGAGAAAAATGGGTTAGAGACGCTTCAAACGTGAAGAACTCCGACGCCGTAGTCCTAATAGGAGTGCGTGGAACGAAGAGTATGGGGCTCTCCTGCGGGGCCTGCGGTTACCCGAACTGTGAAGCCTTCAATAAGGCTGAAAAGAAGCTTGGAGGAGACTTCAGAGGCCCTCTCTGCCAGTTCAAGGTTTTAGACCTGGGAATAGCCCTAAGCTCAGCAGTTAAAACAGCCAGCCTCCTAAACGTCGACAACCGGATAATGTACAGGATCGGAGCTGCAGCCATGAGGCTTAAAATGCTTCCAGAAGCCGACGTAATCATGGGGATCCCCCTCTCAGCCAGAGGAAAAAACATCTACTTCGACCGCTGAAGCTTTAAAGAAAACTCCACCGCCTTATTCCTTCTTTTTTCCATCAGCAACTTGGGTTTTCCTTTTCGGGCAAAAGCATTAAATAACTCGTTAGACAGTAAAATACTCATCTCCATAAAATGTAAAAATGGAGTTGGATGGTTTATGGCTATCCTGGAAGAACCCATAAAAGAGGTAGTAACCATAAAAAATTACATCGACGGCGAATGGGTTGAATCCGAAGGAGAACTCGTAGACGTTATAAACCCAGCAACCCAGAAGGTCATAGCAAAGGTTCCCATCTCAACCAGGGACGAGATAAACGCAGCCGTAGAAGCAGCGCAGAGAGCCTTCCCCATGTGGAGGACAACGCCGCCCCTCGCCCGGGTGAGATGCCTCTTCAGAATGAAGGAAATCATGGAGGAACGCTTCGAGGAGCTGAGCAGAATCCAGACCATGGAGCACGGTAAAACCATAGACGAGTCTAGGGGAGAAACAAGAAGAGGAATTGAAAACGTTGAGGTTGCCACTGGTATTCCATCGTTGATGATGGGGTACAACCTTGAGGACATCGCAACGGGCATAGACGAATACGTTATCAGGCAGCCCCTAGGAGTCTTCGGCATAATAGGACCCTTCAACTTCCCCTTCATGGTGCCCCTGTGGTTTGCACCCTACGCTATTGCCACTGGAAACTGCATCATCATCAAGCCCTCCAGCGAAGACCCCTTAAGCCAGATGAAAATCGCTGAAATCGCAGAGGAAGCAGGCATCCCGCCGGGAGTCTGGAACGTGGTCAACGGTGGAAGAACCGTCGTAGGGGGAATGCTAGACCACCCTGGCATCGAAGGAATATGCTTCGTAGGCTCCACCCCCGTGGGGAGAGACGTCATCTACCGGAGATGCGGTGAAACAGGGAAAAGAGTTATCGCCCAGTGTGGAGCGAAAAACTTCATCCTCATCATGCCCGACGCCAACCTTGAGAGAACCATAGCAGCCTGCATGACCTCCTTCTACGGAAACGCTGGCCAACGGTGTCTTTCAGGTGCGAACTTGGTGCCCGTAGGCGAAGGACTAAGCGAGCAGGAGTACGAGGCCTTCTACAAGAAGGTTGTGAACGCCTTCATCGAAGCAGCCACCAAAATAAGAGTCGGCTACGGGCTTGACGAAACCGTTCAGATGGGTCCGCTGCGGGACAAAGGCAAAAAGCAGAGGGTTGTAGGCTACATAGAGAAGGGCATAGAAGAAGGGGCGAAACTCGCACTCGACGGCAGAAACGTAAAGCTGGTTGGCGACTGGCCTACCGACGCCTTCCTTAACCCAACAGTCTTCGAAGACGTTTCACCAGACATGACCATAGGCAGAGAGGAAATCTTCGGCCCCGTGGCAAGCGTTATGAGGGCTAGAAGCTTCGATGAGGCAATAGAAATGATTCACAGCAACCCCTTCGGCAACGCTACCTCCATCTTCACTTCAAGCGGCAAGTGGGCTAGAGAGTTCCAGTACAGGGTTCAATGCGGCAACATAGGCATAAACATTGGAATAGTTGCGCCCATGGCTTTCTTCCCGTTCAGTGGGATGAAAGACTCGTTCTTCGGGTCGCTACACGGACAGGGAAGGGAGGCTATCCGCTTCTTCACGGAGAGCAAGGTCGTAATCCAGAGGTGGTTCTAATGCTGAACACCGCCTCCGCTGTCGTCAGCTTTGTCATCAACGTCGAGGAGGAAACAGCAAAGTTCTATGAGAATCTGGCCCAGAAGTATCCGGAAGGTAAAGACACCTTCCTATCTTTCTCTAAAGAAAACCGGAAGAACAAGGTGATGGTGGAGCGAGCCTACTACGGCGTTATCACCGACGCGCTTGAAGCCTGCTTCTCCTTCAAAGACGGCTTAAACCCGGAGGCTTACCCTATTAAAACAGAACTGGCTGAAGGAGCAAGCTACGCCGACGCCTTAAAGGCTGCCGTAGAAATGGAGGAGGTCATCCGGAAGCTGTACCTCGATGCTGCTGCCCTCTCCGAGGGGCTGATGGCTGACGTTCCAAGAGCCTTCAAGATAATAGCCAGAAAAAGAGATGAACGTATAGCCAAGCTGAAAGCCCTCCAAAAATAATAGTTGAAAGGGGGTATATGCTACGGCTAAAATCGTGAGAACCCGCCGTGTCCACTGCAAGCCCAAGCAC
>QMXU01000137.1 GCA_003662305.1 Candidatus Hecatellales archaeon | reverse complement strand
ATGGTTAAGGTTTTCTCGGATTTCGAGGCTATGTTCAGGGCGAGGGTTGGGCATTCTCTCACGCAGAGGCCGCAGAGGGTGCACTTCTCCTTTTCCACTTTCAGTCTCCACGTGAAGGGTATGTGCTTGCCGAGGAAATGGGCTAGGTTCATCAGGGCTCCCGCAGGGCATAGGAAGATGCAGAAGCCTCTGCCGCCCTTCATGAAGATGCCTAGGATGAGGAACCATAGGAGGAAGGTTATCAGCCCCGCTGAAGTCCAGGCTATGAAGCCGTGGAAGTCTCCGAACACTGCCTCCCAGACGTGCTCCGTCCAAGTCCAGTTGCAGTAGGAGCAACATATAGAGCGGATAGGGGTTCTGCGGAACATGGGGGCTGCCACGAAAATGTAGCCTATAAGGAAGCCGTAGCGTAGAGGTGCAGGGTCAACCTTGTCTGCCAAGCTGAATTTAAGCCTTGAAGGCATAAGCCGGCTTAAATGCTCAGTTAATCCTGCAGGACACAGCCAGCCGCAGAAGAGAGGCCCTACAAAGAAGGATATGGCTATCAGAATGAAAATAAGCGCGTATAAGGGGTTCCCGAAAGTTCTGGAAACGAAAAACTCCGGTCTATAGATAGCCCAGTCGATGGGCATCCGAAGGCACATAGCCCTATGAATGGTTGGAACGGAGTTCACCAGCGCGCTGCCGAACCGTTTGGCTTCCACCGCCAGCAGCAGATGGGTCATCCCGGTCATCACCAGCCCGTAGGAGCCGGTGAACATGGCTGTGCCGAGGAGGAGAAAACCCACCCTCTTCGCCAGGTGTTTCCTCCAGATAATCTTTCTTTTCAATGCCTTCCACCTCCACCTGCTTCAGCTCCAGCAGCCTTCACATTCAAGATTTTTATCGGGATTTTGAGCAGGGTGTCTCCTGTTTTCAAATCGTAAACTTTGAAGTATCCGCTGTATATCACAGGTTTATCTCCTGCCTGCTCTATGAAGAAGGTTAAGTGGACGCCCGCTCTGCTCCGCGGCCCCAGAACTCTCTCAATAAGATGTTTCTCCTCGTTGAAGCCCTTAGTGTGGAAGCCGGACCAGTGGACATGAATGTTTGGAGGAAGCTTTTCCAGTTTGAAGCCTATCATGTGAGGCTTCTTGTCAACATTGGTTAGGCTTATGGTTACCCCAAGCGTGTTCGGGTCCAGTATTTTTGCTATCCCCCCAGCCCCGTAACGGAAGATTATGGGTCTAGCCTTCTCGGAGGGGAAAGAGTAGAACAAGTGGTAGCTTTCCCCTCCCCTAACCACGCTATGGTATACTCCTAACCCCACCGGTATGGCGAACCCGAGCAGAACGCCTATAATCAAAATTGCAGCAGCTCTACTCTTCACGGCCATGGGCGAACCCCGCCAGCTTCTCCTTCAACTTTCTGAAGTAGGCGGAAAATATTACGAGCGGAAGTATGAGGAAGCATGCAAAACAGTTAGTGCAGGCTAAACCGCGGCATGGTAGAGGGGCAGTTGCACTGAAAAAAGCAAGCATAAAAAGAATTATTTTGGCTTTTAAGGTTTTTATTTGGCTTATAATGGTTGACATAGCCATAGTATACTGGCATTTTTGCGTTATAATACGTTGCGGAATTAAACTCTTACCCACAAAAATAAAGCAATAACTCCCGCTGTTTCTACACTATAGCATGTAAATACCCGCTTTTAACCCGTCCGGCTGCATCAAAATCAAACTGTTTCAACATGTTTGTTCGGTAGGCTTCCCGGCGTAAAAAGGCTTCAAGGCTTGGCAGCCTCAAAAACGACAGGGATAAATTGGTGGTCTTCCTTCTGGGATATAAAACCGCAGTCGGACGCTTGGTTGCTGAGGGCTGAAGTTTGAGGGCTGAAGTCAGAGTTCTCGGAATCGTTCAGGGAGTAGGCTTCCGGCCTTTCATCTACAGGCTTGCAACAGAGTTGAAGCTTAAAGGCTACGTTAGAAACCGGGGGGACGCCGGGGTGGAAATCGTTGTTGAAGGCGACGAAGACTCTGTGAGAAGCTTCATCCGACGTATCGAAGCCGACAAGCCTCCTGCAGCCCAAATAAGCAGGCTGGACGCGAAGCTCATGGAGGACAAAGGAGGCTTCGAAGAGTTTAAAATCCTGAAAAGCACGGAGGAGAGAGGCGACGCTGGCTCCATAATCCCCCCAGACATGTCGGTCTGCGAAAACTGCCTGAAAGAGTTTTTCAACCCTTCAAACAGGCGTTACCGCTACTACTTTATAACCTGTACGGACTGCGGCCCCCGGTACACGATAATTGAGAGGCTTCCCTACGACAGGCCTAACACCACCATGAGGGGCTTCCCCTTATGCCCCCAATGCCTCAAAGAGTACACCAGCCCTGAAGACAGAAGATTCCACGCTCAAACCGTAGCCTGCCCCACCTGCGGCCCTAAAGCCTTCCTGGCGGACAGAAACGGTGTGGAAATAAGCTGTGGAGACCCTTTCCTTGAAGCTGGAAAACTGCTGGCTGAAGGCTTCATCCTCGCCATCAAAGGGATAGGAGGCTTCCACATCGCCACCTCAACCGTCAACCCTGAGCCTGTTAGAAAGCTTAGGAAAGCCAAATACCGGGAGCAGAAGCCCTTCGCCATAATGGCGAGAAGCCTGGAGGCCGCTCGAACATTCGCCCAGGTAAGCAGCCTCGAGGAAAAACTTCTAACCTCACCTGAAAGGCCTATTGTACTCCTAAAGAAGAGCGGAGAATACTACTTGGCGGAGGAGATTTCCCCGGGGCTCCACAACATAGGCGTTATGCTCCCCTACACCGGCCTACACTACCTGCTTTTTGAGGGTGCAAGAGACGAGCCTGCCCTGGTGATGACCAGCGGAAACCTGCCTGCTGAACCCATAATCTCAGACAACAAGGAGGCTGTGGAGAAGCTGTCCGGCTTCGTAGACTACTTCCTTTTCCACGAGCGTAGGATAGCCCAGCCATGCGACGACTCCGTGGTTAAGTCCGTTGACGGGAAGCCTGTTTTCATCAGGCGTTCTAGGGGTTATGCTCCGGCTCCCATAAAAATCAGCGACAGGCTTAAACGGGTGGCCGTGGCCTACGGGGCTGAGGAAAACGTTACAGCCTGCATAGCCTTTAACGGTAAAGCCTTCCTCAGCCAGTATGTAGGCGAAGTTGAAAAGGTTGAAGGAGTAGCCTACCTTGAACGAACAGTTAGGCGGCTCCTAGCCCTCACAGGCGTTAAGCCTGAAGTTTTAGCCTGCGACCTCCACCCCAGGTTCAACTCAACCCTCCTAGCCAGAAAACACGCT
>QMXU01000136.1 GCA_003662305.1 Candidatus Hecatellales archaeon | reverse complement strand
CTACTCGATTTGGTATGTGATGGGTAACATTACGCATGAATATCAAATCTAGGCTTTTTTCAGGCAAATCTAATTTATCTCCTGATACAAGTGTTGGTATAACGTTATCCAATCCTTTTTCTTTGGCACTATTTTTAACATACTCCAAGAAATCTGGCTTTGTATCAACTGCATAAACTCTTCCTTCTTCTCCAACTATCTTGGCAAATCGCAGAGAAAAATAACCCCCTCCCGAACCAATATCTGCAATACTTTGACCCGGCCTTAATGCAATAGCTTCTATAATCCGATCTGGTTTGTTTTTGGGGTCAGAAGCTTTTTTATTGAACATCTTAGCTTGAAAGTTTGCCATTTTATTTCCTCACTTTCATAAATTAATTATATTATTTCTTTTTTGCCATACTTTACAAGAGCTTAAATTCTTTAAGATTACCCCTTTCAGCTTCAATTAGTCTTCTAGGACGGGTAGAATAGCTTCACGGATATTTTTAAAGCTTCTTCTATAGTTTCACCTTGACTAATAGCTGCTGGAAGCTCTAGACATCTAGCCGTGTAACCCCCCTCATCCTGAGCTTCTAACACGACTGTAAACCTAGAAGACAAACTCAAACACCCACTAAAACATTAATTACACATCGAAATATATGAAGCTAATTTATTCAGGCATATTCCCCATTCAAATTTTTCTGGGAGGCCAGAGTTTTCCTTATGGTGTAGAGTAGGGGGAAGGCTGCTATTACGGCTGTTTCGCTTGCTAGGGCGACGCCTAGCACGTTCAGCTGCTGGTAGGCTGGTAGGAGAACCACCGGGCCTAGAGCATAACCCATGAAGCGTAGGAAGCCGTAGAGGGAGGTTGCTGTCCCCCGCGCCCATGGTGCTGCCTCCACTGAAACCGCTCCGAGAGTTGTGAAAACCGTGGTTGAACCCCCACCTAAGAGAACCATTATGATAGGCATGAGCACGCTCCATTCCGACATGGCCAACAGCAGGAAGGCTGCGAAGAGAAAGGCCATCCCTAGTAAGGCTGCGGGGAACCTTCCAAACCTGTCGGAGAAAACCCCGGCTAGAGGGCCTGCAACTAAACCTGTGAAGCCTGCTAGGGATAGAAGGTAGCCTATCTGCTCCCCGCTCATAAGGTAGGGGAACTCTCCTAACGCGTCCGCGGCGAAAGTGTAGGTTCCAATGCGGACAAGGAAGACGATGAAGCCTACTAGGCCTGTGGCCAGAACAGCTGGCATGGTTAAAACTTCCAGGATTTTTATAGGCTCCTTGGGCTTGGCTGTTGGAGGTTTCGCTTTCCAGGTGTGCAGGAGGAGTATTACTGCTAGGGGTAGCAGGCCTGTGACTATGAAGGCCAGCCTCCAGTCTATTCCAGTCATGATTCCTCCTGTCAGGGGGCCTAACGCGAGGCCTAGGGTTATGGCTACGCTTAGGCCTCCCATAGCCTTACCTAACTGTTGAGGTGGAAATTCGTCTCCCAGCATCGCCATGGCTACGGGAAGCGCCATGGCTCCTCCAACACCTTGGATAACTCTTGAAGCCATGAACACGGCTATAATATCGCAGGAGGCTGCTAGGAAGGCTCCGGCCGCATATATGGCTAAGCCAGCGGCCATCAAAAGTTTTCTGCCGTAGATGTCGGAGAGGGGGCCGAAGAAAATCTGGGATACGCTGTAGGGCACCATGAAAACCGTTACCGTGAGCGCCATGACGGCTATGTCAACGTTGAAAACTCCTTTAAGCTCTGGGAACATGGCTACAACCATGCTTCCCCCGAAGGGCCCCATGAAGGCGGAAATGTAAACTATGGCGAGAAGGTTAAACCTGTTCAAGAGGCCTTTCCCTTCCATGCTGGTGGAGGCTCCCAGTTAAGGTTTAAGGCTGGCTTCTCCTGAAGTCGAAGGCAGTACGGCTACACCTTTAAGGAGACTTAGAGCCAGCGGAACTGTATGGTTTCCAGCCAAGTTCTACCCCAGAATTGAAAATAAGCCTGCACCGGCTTTTAATTTTTTATGGTTGGCAATGCTTTTAAACTCTGGCTAGGTCAATATGAGTGTGTGAGGCGTCATGTTCAGGATTGTGCTTTCAGATGCGAGAGCTTGGAGGAAGCTTTTGGAGGCTATTTCAACCCTGGTTGAAGAGGCAACCTTCGACATTAAACCTGAGGGCTTATACTTGAGGGCGATGGACCCCAGCCACGTGGCCATGGTGGACTTTGAATATGAGAGGGACACCTTCCAGGAGTTTGAATGCCCGGAGCCCTATAAGATCTGCGTTGGCCTTGGAGAGATGCTTAAGCTTCTGAGGCGGGTTGGAAGCGGGGAAACCCTTGAAATGTCGCTTGACACCGCTGCGAACAGGCTTACCATGAAGCTTACTGGCAGGTATACGAGAAGGTTCGCCATACCCCTGCTTCAGCCCTCAACCTCCGAGCTTCCAACACCTAAGCTGACTTTCGACGCCAGGGTTAAGCTTGACGCAGACCATTTGAGAGACGCCATCCTCGAAGTTTCAAATGTAAGCGACCAGGTTAGGTTTACGGCAGGTCAGGACAAGCTCAGCCTAGTCGGCGAAAGCGAGACTGGAAGGGTGGAAATAGACTTTGAAAGGGATAACCCTTCCGTCTACGATTTCAACGTTCAGGGTGAGGTTAAAGCCCTCTACGGCGTAGGCTTCCTGGAGGACATGGTTAAGGCAGGCTCTGAATCCTCCAAGCTTGTCAGCGTGGAGTTCTCAACGGATAAGCCTGTTAAGCTTGAGTATGAGCTTACGCCTAAGGGAAGGCTAACATACTACTTGGCTCCTAGAATAGAATGATTCGGCATGAAAAATGAAGAGCCAACCATCATCGACCATGCCAAATACCCCTTCACCAAGCAGGCTTCTGAAAAACTGAGGCAGATAGGCTTTAAACTGGAGGACTTCCGAAGCCCGGAGGAGCCTCCCGTCGCCAGGGCCAGAGACAGAATTGAGAAGTCGGCTAAACCCTTAAAGGAAGTGAAGCCTCCGGAAATCTTCCAGGGCAATGAGGAATGCGAGCTTCTCTCTTTTCCTTTGGCCTTGGCTTTGGCTAAGGCTGTTGGAGACCCATATCTCTGGCGGAGGCTAGCCCTGTACGAGGCTAGAGTTGCCAGAGGAAGGCTTGAAGATGAAGAGCCTTGGAAGATAGTTAAAATCGCCAGGGAGAACTTTGGGTGGAAGCTCAGCTTTAACGGTGAAGCTCACCCGCCTTTTAGGCTTCACTTTGCAGATTATTTGAGGAATGCTTCAAGGTTTAGGGAGGAAGAGTGGAAGCTTGTAAAT
>QMXU01000135.1 GCA_003662305.1 Candidatus Hecatellales archaeon | reverse complement strand
TGCAGTCTAGGCGTATCCGTCGACTACGCTTGGGCTGCCTTGGAGACTTCTAGGATAGTTATAGCTGAAGTGAACGAGAACATGCCTAGAACCTGCGGAGACTCCTTCGTCCACGTATCCCAGATAGACTATCTTGTCGAGGTGTCCGAGCCGGTTTACGAGATACCTCAAGCAAGCATCACGAAGGTGGAGGAGTGAATAGGTGAAAACGTGGCCAGCCTCGTGGAGGATGAAGCCACCATCCAGATAGGCTATGGGGGAATGTCTGAGGCCATAACCTCCTTCCTAAAGGAGAAAAAAGACTTAGGCATGCATACTGAAATGGTTCCGGAGGGCACCATAACGCTTGTGGAGGAAGGCGCGCTAACCTGCGAAAAAAAGAGCATCCACAAGAGGAAGATAGTTTGCACTTTCAACGCGGGAACCAGGCGGCTATACGACTGGCTGGATGAAAACCCAATAATAGAAATGAAGCCCGTGGACTACACAAACGACAGCAGGATTATAGCGATGAACCATAAAATGACCGCGATAAACACGGCTCTCCAAGTAGACCTGTACGGCAACATATACTCGGACATGCTGGGGTTAGACCAGTATTCTGGGGCTGGAGGCCAGCCTGACTTCGTTCTGGGAGCCCTCCTATGCCCCAACGGGAAATCCATCATCGTGCTTCCTTCCACAGCCGCCGGAGGGAAAGTTTCAAGAATCGTCGTTCACCCCACCCTAAGCAGGAACGTTAAGGCACCCTTAATCCCGACGGTTACAAGGTTCTACGCTGACTACGTGGTTACCGAGTGGGGTGCAGCCTCCCTCAAAGACAAAACAACCAGCGAAAGAGCTAAAGCCCTAATCGAAATAGCCCACCCAGACTTTAAAGACGAACTCTGGGAGCAAGCCAGAAAAATAAACCTTGTAGCTTGAAGCCTTGGAGGGGGCTACATGGACGAAGATAAAAGAGAAAACATTGAAGCTCTTTTCCACCCTAAAACTGTAGCCGTCATAGGGGCAACATCCGAAAGAAAGTTCGGCCGGATAACCTTCGAAAACCTGCTTAAGAACAGGGGAGGAATCCAGGTTATACCGGTGAACCCGAAGGCGAAGGAAATCCTAGGCGTAAAATGCTACCCGTCGGTCAAAAACATACCGGGCGAAGTCGACCTGGCAGTGGTCATAGTGCCCGCGAAGGCTGTTCTCCAAGTTGTAAGGGAATGCGTTGAAAAGAAGGTTAAAACGGTAATCCTTATTTCAGGAGGCTTCAGCGAGGCTGGACCGGAAGGCAGAAAGCTTGAGGAACAGGTTGTGGAGGCTGTTAGAGGCTCTAAAACCAGGATTCTCGGCCCTAACACGCTGGGAGTCTTCATTCCCAGGAACGCTGTTAACACCACGTTTTTCCCGGAGGAGAGATTCGTGAAGCCTAAGGATGGAAGCATAGCCTTCATATCTCAGAGCGGCGCCTCCGCCATAGCCTTCATGGAGGCAGCAACCTTCTACGAGGTGGGCTTCTCAGCTTTCGTAGGCCTTGGAAACGAGGCAGACCTAACGGAAACAGACTTCATCGAATACTTCGCCGAAGACCCTAACACGGAAGTCATCTGCTTATACCTGGAGAAAATCAGCGACGGCCACCGGTTCCTTGAAGTGTGCAGGAAAACAAGCTTGAAGAAGCCCATCGTCGTGCTTAAAGCCGGAAGAACCGGGAGGGGTGCTAGGGCCGCCCTCTCCCACACGGGAAGCCTAGCCGGGTTTGACAGGGTTGCCGATGGAGCCTTCAAGCAGTGCGGAATCGTCAGGGCGATGGATGAAACCGAGCTTTTAGACTATGCGGTAGCCCTAGGCTTCCAGAAGCCTCTCCGCAGCAGCCGGATAGCAATTTTAACCTTTGGAGGAGGAGCCGGCGTCATAGCAACAGACCTCATCGAAGCCAGCCAGCACCTGGAAATGGCGGAGCTGCCGGAGGAGGTGAAGGAGAAGCTTAGGGGGATAGTGGTTCCCTTCGCTTCCGTTAATAATCCGGTGGACACCACGGGTAACGTAACCGACGAGCAGGTTGACCGGGTGCTTGAAGTCCTCTACGGAACGAGGGAGGTTGACGGAATCCTAGCCATAATAGGGCTGCAAATCATATACATGGGCGTGGAGCTTGCAGACCTCCTGGCGAAATGGGCTAAACGTGGAGGCAAACCCATGGTTGTAATCGGTTTAGGGATGGGGTTAACCCTGCAGGTGGTTAGAAGGCTTATGAACCTTGGAGTTCCAGCTTACCCAACCGTTCGGAGGGGTGTTAACGCCCTTGAAGCCCTCTCCCAGAGGGGTAAATACTTGAAGAGGCTGGAGAAGGTTGGCATGGAAGATTCTCGGCGAGATTAAAGGCAGGAAAAACGTTCCGGAAAACCTTGTCAAAGACCTTCTCAGAGCCTACAACATAAAAACTCCGGAGTACAGGGTTATCTCAGACGTTGGAGACCTTGAAAACCTGGACCTGCCTTTCCCCCTAGCCCTCAAGCTGTGCTCTGACAGGGTTCTGCATAAAACCGACGTGGGAGGCGTGGCATTAAACATTCAAAGCCTTGAAGAGCTGAAAGAGAAACTGCAGGAGTTCAACCGCAGGTTTCCAGGAGAAAAATTCCTTGTCGAAACCATGGAGGCCCCGGGTGTTGAGCTTATAGTCGGGCTTCTTGACGACTCAACCTTCGGGCTTAGCATCATGGTGGGGCTTGGAGGAGTCTTCGCAGAGGCCTTTGAAGACGTAACCTTCAGGGTTATACCGATAGCCAGAGAAGACGCGGAGGAAATGCTTTCAGAGCTTAGGGGGAAACGCGTCCTCGAAGGCTTCCGGGGGATTAAGGTGAACAAAGAGGAAATAGTAGACCTCCTGCTAAAAGTGTCCAAGCTTGGAGAGGAAACCGCAGACCACATTAAAATTGAAACCATGGATTTAAACCCTGTCTTCGCCAGGGAGAAAGACACCGTGGTTGTGGATGCTAAACTCGTTTTGAAGACTTAAGCCCGAGGCGTAAACGCTGGGGGTTTAACGTTTTAAGACATGGCTTCCCCTAGTAATTTTTGGTGGGGCTGTTGGCTGGAAGGGGTTTTAACCCTAACGCCTACCTGCCCAATTTTAGAAACCGGAAGGTTGGAGTTAAAGCCCGCTCTCTAATCCTTAACGCTCTGGGGGAGAAGCCTCTTAACACTGGAGGACTTAAAAGCGAGACAGGCCTGTCCGAGGGCTCCCTCCGATATCACCTTAAACTTTTGGAGAGGTATAAGCTTGTTAGGAGGATTAAGTCGGGGAGGAAAGCCTCCTACCAACTTACC
>QMXU01000134.1 GCA_003662305.1 Candidatus Hecatellales archaeon | reverse complement strand
GCTTGCAAAGGAGCAGGGTAAAGGTCTTCTCGTCCTCACCTACATGAGCCATAAGGGGGCTGAGCAAACCTTCGAGAAGGCTCTCCTAGCCGGCTACGGGAAGCCTAAGCCAGCCTACAAGGTCTTCGCAAGGTGTGCTGTAACGTGGAAGGCTGACGGCGCCATCGTGGGCGCAACGAGACCTGAAAAAATAGTGAAGGGCAAACGTATCTTGAAGGGGGAGGACGCCATCTACGCGCCTGGGGGTGGAGTTCAAGGTGGAAGCCTTGAAGAGGCTGGGAAAAGCGGAGCTGACTACCTTATAATTGGAAGAAGCATTCTTAGGGCTGAAAACCCTGGTGAGGCTGCTGAAACCCTTAGGGAGAGGGCTTGGAAAGCTGCTGGAAGCCGTGGGAGGGCTACCTGATTACGGGCTGATGCTGCCAGAGCTCGCTTTTAAGCAGGTCTCTGACGGCAGCTCTCACCACTGCGCTCCTGCTGGGATACATTCCCGACCTTACAAGCTCGTCTATTCCCTCAACCAAGGCTTCCGGAAGCTTCACGGTGACAAGCTTCATGGAGTTAACATTTATTCTGTTGGCCAAGGCTTCCTTCCAAGAGATGGTAAAGTATTTACCGCGTATATAAGGCGTAGTATCCAACATTTTAGACTTTTAACTCTAAAAATGAAAAGTTTACCCTGTTTTCTCCCCAAACTTCAGTTGTTTCCAGCGTTTTTCCACGTTTAAACCTG
This sequence comes from Candidatus Hecatellales archaeon, assembly GCA_003662305.1. Classification (GTDB taxonomy): domain Archaea; phylum Thermoproteota; class Bathyarchaeia; order Hecatellales; family Hecatellaceae; genus B25. The sequence goes on along the minus strand of QMXU01000134.1, from coordinate 2,586 downwards.
CAGTTTTCCAGGGTTTTCCGGCTTCAAGCTTTACCACAGCCGAGTTAAAGAGGGCTTAGCAAGGTAACCGTTATATTCATGATTCGTAATGAAGCCTTATGGTTGAAGTGTTAGGGGGAGTGCAAGGTGGGTGGAGCCAAAAAGAAGCCTTTAAGCGCCGTGGAGAAAGCTCAAAGGCTCCGAGAGGAAAGAGACAGAAAGGCGAAAAGGGAAAGAGAGGAGAAAGAAAAGCGTGCAGCAGCAGCCATAAACCTTCAAAACGTAGACGATAAAACCGTTCTAAGCGAGCTTCTAAAAATCAAAGCCGTAACCCCTGCAGCCGTAGCCTCAGCCTTCAATATTAAAGTAAGCGCAGCAGAAGACTTCCTAGAAGACTGGGAGAAACGCGGCCTCCTAGTTCCCGTAGCCAAATGTGAAAGGCTGAAAATTTACAGGCCAAACCAGGCTGCCTCCCGCAGCTAACCGGGTGGTTCAGGCTTTCTCCATTTTTATAATGGTTCCCTGCTTGGCTTTCTTGAGGGGTTCCAAGCTTCCTGTTATTTTGCCTATCGGGTTTACAGGACTGTAGGGTTTGGTTTGGGCGTGGAAGAGGCATAGGGCTGAACCTTGGGGCCAGTAGGCTATGGTTCCAGCTTCAACCATGGCTTTAGCCTTCTCCAACCCCATCTTGACGGATACTGGAAAGTAGATTTCACCCGGCCATAGGGCTGCTTTCCCCTCCAAGGGTAAAGCCCTTACAATGGCTTCCACGGTTCTGGGAGCCCAGAAACGTATAAGCTCACCCGTGGCTTCACCTGTCTTCTCCAGCAGAATCCTTACAGGTATCCTAGCGATTTCAGTCATTCCACGCCTGTCCTCCTACGGTTTAGGTGGGAAGCTTCCCGCCGGCCATCCTCTCCAGCCTTTTGAAGGGCAAAGCCTTACGCTTCAGGCTTTTAGCCAGCTTCCTGAAGGTTTCAAACTGGCGGATCAGCTCTCTAACGTCTTTCTCGCTGGTTCCAGAGCCTCTGGCCACCCTTCTAATCCTGGAGGAGTTCAAAATTTTTGGGTTAGTTCTCTCCTCAGGGGTCATGGACTGGATGATGGCTTTCCAAGCCTTGAACTTCTCCTCGCCCAACCGTACTGCCTCCTCCGGAAGCTCAAAGCTTAACCCTGGAACCATCCTCAGGATTTTGCTGAGGGGGCCAAGCTTCCTAACGGACTCCATCTGGTCTAAAAGGTCTTCCAGCGTCATTCTGCCTGAGAGGATGTCCCTAGCCTTCTTCTGGGGTACCACTATTTCAGCTTCCTTTACCTTCTCCAAGAGCCCCTGAAGGTCTCCCATCCCCAGAAGCCTTCCAACGAACCTAACCGGGTCGAAGAGTTCCAGGTCCTCTATTTTCTCTCCGGTTCCTAGGAATACTATGGGCGCTCCAACAGCGGCTACCGCTGAGAGAGCTCCTCCACCCCTCGCCGACCCGTCCAGCTTGGCAACGGTTATAGAGCCTAGGGGCGTAGCCTCGTGGAAAGCCTTCGCCTGGACGCCAGCCTGCTGGCCGATGGTTCCGTCTATAACCATCATAACCTGGTCAGGTTTAACAGCGTCCCATATCTGCTTCATCTCCTTTATCAGGCTGCGCTCGTCCTTATGCCGTCCAGCAGTGTCCACCACTATGGCTTCGTACCCCCCCTGCTTGAACTTTTCAACGCCCTTCAGGGCGATTTCCACAGGCTTCTTGGAGGTTTCATTCCCGTAGACCGGTATGTGAACCTGGCTGGCCAGCTGCTTAACCTGTGCCAGAGCTCCAGGCCTGTAGGTGTCAGCGCAGACGACAGCAGCCTTAAACCCTCTCTTAGCCAGGAAGCTGGCGATTTTAACCGCCGTAGTGGTTTTCCCCGAGCCTTGGATGCCTACAAGCATGATAACGTTGGGCCTTCCAGGCTTCACAGGTATCTTCGCCGGTTTTTCGCCTAGAAGCTTCGCCAGTTCGTCGTATACTACTTTGACCACGTGCTCCTTCCGGGAGATGCCTGGAGGAGGTTCCTCCTCTAAGGCCCGGCTTTGAATGCGTTTCGAAAGTTCTAGGACGAGGTTTACGTTTACATCCGACTGGAGGAGGGCTCGCTGCAGGTCTCTCACAAGCTCTTTAACAGCTTTCTCATCCACGCTGGTAAGCCTGAGCAGTTTCTTAATGGACTGCTGAAGGCTGGCTCCAAGCTTTTCCAACGTCAAAGGTTTTCCTCCTCTAAGAAGGCTTAACCCGTTTCTTCCTTTTAAGTTTGGATAGAGCGTAGGATACGAGAACTGGGAAGGCGAAAGTGTAGTCGGCTACCACCGTTACAAGCCGGCTTTCAGGCTTAGCTTTCCCCCATGACACCGCCTCCTCCAGGGCAGCTCCCGAAAGGCTTCCCCCCTCAGGCCTGTCCAAGGTAATCTGAACCGCAAGGTCCACGCCTCCCCTAAGCATGCAGGCGCCCAGAACATGATGTTTCGGGAGGCCTCCTCCCAGGATGATGGCTCCAATTTTTTTAGCTTCAAAAACCAGGTCGGCTAGGAGGCTTAGGTCCCCGGTTAAATCCAGCTTTAACCCTTTAAGCTTCGAATAG
>QMXU01000133.1 GCA_003662305.1 Candidatus Hecatellales archaeon | reverse complement strand
TTGGAAGCCATAGAGGAGGGAAAAGACCTCCTGCTCTACTTGGACGGGCGGCGGCGGTATCTGGTTAAGGTCAAGGCTGACGAGGAGTTTCACACTCATAAGGGCGTGGTCAAGCTTGGAGAGCTAATCGGCAAACCCTACGGGGTTAAAGTTGAAAGCAGCCTTGGAGTTTCCTTCTACGCCTTAAAGCCTCTCCCCAAAGACTACGCCGTAAAATTTGCGAGGAGAACCCAGATAATCTACCCTAAGGACATGGCCCTCATCGTCTTATACGCCGGCATAGGACCAGGCTCAAAGGTTGTTGAAGCAGGAACAGGAAGCGCCGCCTTAACCAGCATTCTAGCCCACCATGTTAAGCCTTCAGGCCACGTTTACAGCTACGAGGTCAGAGGAGAACTCTTGGAGGCAGCCCGCAGAAACCTTGAAAGGGCAGGAGTCATGGAGTACGTAACCCTGAAGGAGGGGGATGTAACCCGCAGCATAGAGGAGAGAAATGTGGACGCTGTGGTTCTGGACTTGGCGACCCCCTGGCTTGTGGCGGAAAACGCTTGGGAAGCCTTGAAGCCAAGCGGGGTTTTCGCCTCTTTCAGCCCAACCATAGAGCAGGTGGTGAAAACCGTTGAAGCCCTCAAAGCCTCCGACTTCGCTGACGTGGAAACCGTTGAAAGCCTTATCAGACGCTACCAGGTTGAGGCTGGAAGAACTAGGCCTGAAACCCTAGCCGTAGCCCACACAGGCTACTTAACCTTCGCAAGGAAAACCCTGAAGTAGAAGCCCCCTCAAAGAAGCCCTTCAACTTCCATGTAGACTTCTAAGGTTTGCTTCGCAGTTTTCTCCCACGTGAAATTTTTCGCCCTGCTCAGCCCCAAGCCTGAAAGCCTGCTTCTCAGCCTGTCGCTACTTAAAACCTGGTCGAGAGCCTGCCTCCAACCTTCAACATCGTAGGGGTTCACAAGCAAGGCTGCGTCGCCCAAGATTTCCGGCATGCTGCTCGCGTTTGAGGACACTACGGGACAACCGCAGGCCATGGCCTCTAGTGGAGGCCAGCCGAAGCCTTCATACACGGATGGGAAAGCGAAAACTTCAGCCTGGCTGTAGTAGCTGGCCAGGTCTTCCTGGGAGCACCAGCCGGTGAAAACCACGTCGTCTTCGATTTTTAAGGCTTTAACCATCCTCATGGTTTCTCCTCTGAAGTCGCATTCTCTTCCTCCAGCCCTTCCAGCCTTAACAAGCTTAAGCCTCCGGTATCTCGAATCTTTTTTAAGCAGGCTGAAGGCTTCCAGCAGCGTTTTAAGGTTTTTCCTAGGATGCTCTGAGCCAACGTAGAGGATGTACGGCTCCTCGCATGGACGCCTGCCGAGGGTAGGCTTGAAGCCCCGGTCGACACCGTGATGGATAACTTTGATTTTCCATTCTGGAACCTGTAGAAGCTTCACCAAGTCTTTTTTAGTCTGGTTTGACGGGGCGATTACCCTGAGAGCGTTCCTCACGGCTTTGAAGTCCAAGGTGAACCCCAGCGCATCCCATTTCCCAGGCCTGCGGATTAGAGGCGAGCGGAAGTATCCCACCGTGTCCAAGTAGCGTATCAGGTCGTGAACTGTTATAATGAAGGGCTTCCTCAGGAAGCGGGTGAACCTTCCAAGATGGTGGTTTGGAAGGTGGGGCACCCCAGGCGTCGCCTTAAGGCTTCTGACAAAGTCTAGGGACTTCAGGGCGAAACTGACGATTGAAGACGTGAGAAACCTGTTGAAAACCCTGGACAGCTCCTGGTATATGTCTGTGTGGAGGGCTGGAACGTTCAGGTAACGGGAAAGCCTTAAACTGTAAAGGTCGAGAGAGCTTCTGCCATGCGTAACCACCATAAATACTCCCATTCCGCCTCCCCCCGGGGAAAGACAAAACTTAACCGGTAAACCGCAAACCTCGGCCGTAAACCCGGCCTAAACCTAAATCCAAATTTAGCCTTTCAGGTTATCTAAGTTAATTGAGGAGCCAACCATTTTTATGTATTTTTGAAAAAGCCCGGGCTTTATGAGACCTTAAAGGCTTTTTTAAGTTTTTCAGCCAGCTGGAAGGGGTCTGAAGCTATTACGCTTGCCGCGTAGAGCTCCATCCCCCCGATGTCGGAGGTGCGCTCCTCAAGGTTTCCCCTGTCAACCATTCGAGCTATAACCGGGAAGCCCTGCCAGCCTCTTACAGGAGCCATGGGGGGAGAAGCCAGGGAGAGGTTGAAGGAGGAAACTCCAAGCCCCCGGTAAGCCTTGAAAACCGTGTATACGGCTTCGAAAAGCTTGGTGTCAGCTCTATCAGCCAGCAGGATGGTCTCCCTCTCCTTCACGGGTGTTAAGCTTGCCATAACCCTGACGCTTCCACGCTTGAAGGCTAACCCTAACGCTTGGTGGACTTGGAAGAGGTCTTGGAAATAGTTTGAACCGTATTTCGACTGGTAGCGTGCGGCACACCGGCGTAGATACTCTATTTTGGGATGGGCCTTCCGGCTTATGGTGATTTGAAGGTGCCCGTGAACGATGGAGGCCCCGCTTCTCCAGAGGCAGTTCCAGAGCAGAAAGGGGAAAACAGCCTTCCCGTCGGCTTTTCTAACCTGCCTGAACCATTTGAAGGCTAAGCTTAAACAGTCTAAAACCTCCTCACGGCGGTAGTCCAGCGGATTATGCCTTGCGAAAACTACTAGGCCGTGCCACCGGTCGTACCTAGCGATGTTAGCCGCGGTAACCCCATGCTTCCCACGTATTCTGCCGAAAACGTCTTCCGCCGTGAAGGTTTCAGGCTTGCAGAAAAGGCATTCGCCGGCTTCTAGAAGGCTTTCTAAGGCTTCCTTTGAGGATTCCACAGGTCTTCTGCTTCTAAGCTCGTTGAAGAAGGCTGCCTCCAAGGTGACCTTGTTGGTAACCTTAACGACACGCTGTTTTTCAACCAGGCTGACGCCTCCAAACTTCTCTTCAACCCATGGTTTCAAGGCTTCAGGTACTCTAAGCCGCCCCCAGGCTTCCTCAACCTGGAAGATTCTCCTGAAAAGCTTTCTTTCCCCGCTTGGAAGCTTCCCGGCAAGGTCTGGCAGCCTTGTAATCTTCAAAGGTTTTCAGCCCTAAATGGCGGTATGGAAAGAGAAAGCTTAAAGAGGTTACGGTCTCCCCCGAACAAACGCTTGAAAGCAGGCATAATAACGGCTAGTGGGATAGGAACAAGGTGAGTTTCCGGTAGAAGGGCAGCCAGCCTTAGACCGTCTGCCCCTCTTTCTCCTTAGGCAAACAGTATTTTTGAAAGTTCCTTTCGCAGGAGTTTTTCAGCGTGTTGAAGCCTTGCC
>QMXU01000132.1 GCA_003662305.1 Candidatus Hecatellales archaeon | reverse complement strand
TGCTGAGGGTTGAAGTGTTAGAAGCCAAGATAACATGGCTTTTGCAGGCTTTGTCAAGCCGGCTGAAAACCTCCCTCTTCACGTCCATCCTTTCGACTACGGCTTCAACCACGAAGTCAGCTTCCTTTCCAGCCTCCTCAAGGTTCAGCGTGGTTTTTATTCTTCCCAGCACGGCTTCAGCGTTCTCCTTCGACATCCTGCCTTTAGCCACAGACCTTTCAAGGTTCGCCTTGATGGAGGCCATGCCCTTCTGGATGAACTCTTCAGCAACATCCACCATAACCACGTCGTAGCCAGCCTGGGAGAAAACCTGAGCAATCCCGGAGCCCATGACGCCTGCACCGACAACACATACCTTCCTAATCTGCTCTAAACCCAAATGTTTCACCCTCCAAAAACTAAATCTACCCTTCAACGGGTAGGTAAAGGTTTCTATCCGCCCAGGCTTTGAAGCTTACGTTTCGCTATGGAGGACACCAGAGCCGGGTCGGCTTTCCCCCGGGCCTCAGCCATAACAAGCTTCATAAGCTGGCCGAAGGCTCTGCCCCCTAAAGCCTTCAACTGCTCCCTCTGAGCTTCGACATGCTTTTCAACGAGGGCTTCAACCTCCTCAGCCGACATCATTTTCAGGCCAAGCTTTTCCACAAGCCTTGAAGCCGGCTCGCCGGTTTTAGCTGCTTCCTCGATTAGCAGCGGAAAGTTTTCCTTGGCTGTCACACCTGAGCCTATCAGCCTGAAAACCTCCAGTATCTGGCTGTCTTCAAGTTTCTCCACGGGGACCCCCCGCCTTTCAAGGCTTTTCATGGTTTCGGTTAGGGCTGCCGCTGCGAAGGAGGGTTGAACTCCAGCCTTCACGGCTTCCTCGAAAAGCTGCAGGTAGTCGGAGTCCGCCAGCTGCTCAGCCAGCTTCCTGTTCACCTTGTAGGATTCCATGAGGCTGGCTACCACCTGCTCTGGCATGGGTGGAAGACTCTGCCTAAGCTCTTCAAGTTTTTCTGGGGTTATGGGCATGGAGGGGATGTCGGTTTCAGGGTATAGTCTGGCTGCCCCCGGCCTGGGCCTCATGTAGCGGGTTGTGCCGTCGGGCATGGCCATTCTTGTTTCCTCCGGAACCCCTTGGAGGGCTTCCCTAACTCTTTCCAGCACGGCTTTTAAGGCGTCTTCAGCGTTTTCCAGGCGGTCGGCCACCAGCACGGCGGCGTCAGACTCTTTCAAGCCTAGTTTAGCCTTTAAGGCTTCAACCTCGCTTTGGCTTATCCCGTAGGCTGGAAGCTCGTCTGTGTGGAATATTCCTCCCACCCTCCCGTAGAACTTCGCCCTGTCAGCGAGTTCCATTCCAAACCTTAAGCCCGGGCACAGCTCATACTTCAGGAGGCCTGCCATTCCGGGAAGCTTTAAGGCTAAGGCTGCTCCTCCAGCCTTCAAGGCTTTTCTGACTATGGTGGACTTGGTGTCGGAGAAGACTTCTGAAACGTCTACGGGTTTAAGGTCTGAGAAGGACTGGAGGGTTAAACCTTTCGAGGCCATCTCGTCTCTAAGCTTAAGGAGGCTCAGCTGACGTTTAACCTCGTTTTCCACAACCTTCGAGATTAGGGCTAGCTCTTGAACGCCTTTAATCTCTGTTAGAGCTCCATCCCTTATGGATATGTTCAGGTCCTGTCGGATGGAGCCTATTCCACGTTTAACTTTGCCGGTGGCCTTTAGAATCCGGCCTATGGTTAAGGCTACCTTTTCAGCTTCCTTTGGGCTGCGGATTACCGGGGCTGTTGCGATTTCAACCAGCGGTATTCCAAGCCTGTCAAGCCTGTAAACGACGGTTCTACCTTCTCCGAAGCCAGCCTTCCTGGCGGCGTCCTCCTCCAGGCATATGGTTTGGATGGGGATGCGTTTGCCGTCAGCTTCAATCCATCCTCCAAGAGCGATGATGCATGTCCGCTGGAAGCCGCAGGTGTTGGAGCCGTCGATGACGATTTTACGCATCACGTGAACTTCGTCTACGGGTTCCGCGTTGGTTAGGAGGGCTATCTGGAGGACGATTTCAACGGCTTCCCTGTTTATCTCGTGGGGGGGCTCCTCATCCATTTCTACGAGGCATGTTGAGCCTTCCTCAGCGTCATACCTGATGGAGTATCCCTTCTTGAACTCGAAGAGAGCTGCAGGGTCTACCTCCCAGAGCTCGCTGGCCGTCGGCCTAAGCCTTCTGAGGAAGCTTAGGTCAACCTTGTCCTTCGCCAGCCTTGTAGGGCATGAGCAGAAAAGCTTGTGCCTGGTGTCAAGCTGCCTGTGAATTTCAAGGCCTACCTTTAACCCTAAAGCCTCATAGTCCAAGCCTTACTCCTCCCTTACGGGAAACTCTCTTTCAGCGATTTCGCCGGCCAGGTTTTCCAGCATAAGCCTTTTCGCCTCTTCAAGACGGCTGGTTTGCGCTAGAACCCACATGGCCTTTACGAGGGCTGTTTCAGGAAGCATGTCGGCTAGGGGGAGAACTCCCAGCGATAGAAGTTCACGGCCTGTCTCGTAGACAGTAAGCCTAACCCTGCCCCAAAGGCACTGCGAGGTCATCCCCACCAGTAGGCCTGCGTCTTCAGCCCGCTTCAGGAACGGGTAGCAGACCTCGGAAACATGGCCTAAGCCTGTTCCCTCCAAGATTATCCCCCGGTAGCCCTTCTCCACGTACCACCCGAGGATTTCAGGGTTGAAGCCTGGATGGAACTTCACTAGGGCCACCTTAGGCTCGAAGCTGGCTGCAAGCTTAACTCTGCCACCAGGCTTCCTCACCTTGTACTCGCTGGTTAGCATGGTTACTCGGTCTCCAACCACGCGGGCTAGGGGCTTAGCGTTCACGGATTTGAAGGCGTCTCTGCGGCTTGTATGGCATTTTCTCACTTTTGTTCCCCGGTGGACGGCTATGGCTTCGTCGGAAACCCATTCGTGCATGGCGACGGCGACCTCGGCGAAGGGTGCGTAGGCTGCCGCCCTAACAGCCCCCATGAGGTTTAAAGCTGCATCCGAGCTGGGCCTGTCTGAGCTACGCTGGGAGCCTACGAGGATTACGGGGGCTGGAAGCTCTTGGAGGGCGAAGCTTAAAGCGGCAGCCGTGTAGCCCATGGTGTCTGTTCCATGAGCTATAACCACGCCTGAAACATCCCTGCTTAAGGCTTCACCCACAGCCTTAGCTATTTCACTCCAGTATTCAGGCGTCATGTTTTCGCTTAGAATACTGTAGAGGACTTTCGCCCTGATCCTTGCGATGTCAGCCAGCTCAGGGACAGCTCTGTAAAGCTCCTCCGTGCTCAGCGAAGGATATACGGCCCCAGTCCTGTATTC
>QMXU01000131.1 GCA_003662305.1 Candidatus Hecatellales archaeon | reverse complement strand
GAAGATGGGCATAGCTATGAGCATGTTCACGAGCTGGAAGCCTTCGAAGCTTTTAAGTTTTGAGGCTAAGGCTATGCCTAACCCTGTGAACTGGAGGGCTGTGAAGAAAACCGCTACGAGCACTAGGGGGACCCCTAGCAGGCGTAGGTTTGGAACCATGAGGAAGGCTATCGTCAGCACTATCACGCCTTGAAGCATGGAGATGGTTACGTCCCCAAGTATTCTGCCGGCGATGGTCGCCGTCCTCGACGCTGGGGCGACCAGAATCTCCTTTAGGAAGCCGAACTCCCGGTCCCAGATGACGGATATGCCTGAAAAGAAGGCTGTGAAGAAGACAGCCATCATCACCACGCCTGGAATGAAAAAGGTTAAATAGTCTATTCCCCCGAAGACCGGGGCGCCTTTGAGCGCTGAGGTGAAGCCTAAACCTAGGAAGACCATCCAGAAGATTGGCTGGAGGATAGCGCCTACCAGCCTTGAACGTGTTCTAATGAAGCGTTTAACCTGCCTATACCACATGACGTAGGCTGCACTGGCAGGGTTAACCATGCCTACCGCCACCTATGCCTTATCCTCACCGCTTCCATCCCGCTTACCTCCTCGTCTCTAAGCTTTCTCCCGGTCAGGTGGAGGAAAACGTCTTCAAGCGTTGGCATGTGGTAGGTTACCTCCCTTATTTTCACGGTTAAACCTTCAGCCTTCTCGAAGATTTTCGGTATAGCCTCCGGAGCTCTCGCCGCTGAAACACTTATTTCCCCTGGCCTGACCACATGAACCCTGCTGAACTCCCTGCAGCCCTTCAGGCTTTCAGCCATTCTCTCTGTTTCCTGAAGGCTTTTGGAGGCCAGTTGAACGTATACCACTTCGCTTCCCAGGGCTCTTTTAAGCTCTTCAGGAGAGCCTAGGGCTATGATTCTGCCGTGGTCTATGATGGCTGTCCTATGGCATAGCCTTTCAGCCTCATCCATGTAGTGGGTTGTAAGGAAAACCGTTACCTTCTCGTTCCGCTGGAGGAAGAGGATGTAGTCCCATATGTGGGCTCTGGTCTGCGGGTCAAGCCCTAGGGTAGGCTCGTCCAAGAAAAGTATTTCGGGCCTGTGGAGGAGGGCTGCGGCTATTTGAAGCCTCCTCTGCATGCCTCCACTATACTTTTTAACCTGGCTTCCAGCCCAGTCTTCCAGTTCGACGAAGGCTAGAAGCTCTCTTATCCTGTTTTTGAGGATCCCCCTGGGAACCCCGTAGATTAAGCCGTGGATCCAGAGGTTTTCCCAGCCTGTAAGCTCCCTGTCAAGGGTTAGGTCTTGGAAGAGAACTCCGATTCTCTCCCTGACCTTTTGAGGCTCCTTTTGAACGTCGAAGCCGGCGACCATGCCTCTGCCGCTGGTAGGCTTCATCAGGGTGGTCAGAAGGTTTATGGTGGTGGTTTTACCTGCCCCGTTGGGGCCTAGGAAGCCGAAGATTTCACCTCTTTTAACGGTGAAGCTAACCTCGTCTACAGCCTTAAGCGTTCCGAAGGTTTTCGTGAGGCCCTCAGCAACAACTATATCCGACAACTACCTCTCAGCCCGGAGATCCTTCAAGAACCTCTTCGTGAATTAAGATTCCACGGAAATATATGAATGTTCAAGAAGTTTAAGGTAAAGAGGGAAGAAAAGAGCCTCTTCTTAAGCCGGGCTTGAGCTAGTGACTGCCCTTTTCACTTTCTGCCTTCAGCTTTTTTGGCTGGTGTTGTAGGATAGTGGGGTGTAGGGATGAATTCTACTGTTGGCCTAGCCTGGCTTGGCTGCGGGTACAACTCCATTAGGGAATATACTTCCGGCGGGATTCCGACGGTTACAGGGAGGCCTAGCTCCTTAAGCTTTTCCGCAGTTATCGGATAGTCGTGGGTCCACATGCCTCCGGACAGGGTTTCAGCCAGTTTTTCCGCCTTGTCTTTTCCCAGCTTGTCCGCTGTGAGCTTCACGATTAACTCTTTAATTTGTTTTACAGCCTTAGCTGCAATGTCAGCCTTGATTAGCGTTTCATCTTCAACCTTGTCTGGGCCTTTTTCCTCTACAACTTTGATAATGGAGACCGCTGGAAGAGAGCCTTTAGAAGGGTCTCCTATTTGCGGGTCAAGCGGGCCTAGGACCGCGTGGGGGTCCATTAATATTTCGTCAGCTGCCAGTGCTATTAGGGTTCCGCCGCTCATGGCGTAGTGGGGTATTATAACTTTTTTCTTGGCTGGATGGTCTTTGAGGGCTAGAGCTATCTGAGCTGCAGCCAGCACGAGACCGCCGGGCGTATGAAGTATGAAGCATATGGGAACGTTGGGAGGCGTGGTTCTTATAGCCCTCAAAACCTGCTCTGAATCCTCTATGTCAATATAGCGGTACAGGGGGATACCAAACAGCGATATGCGCTCCTGCCTGTGAATCATGCTTACAACGCGGGCACGTTCTTTCTGCTCGATTTTCTTGATTAAGCTGAGCCTGGCGTTTTGAAGTATTCTGTGCTGGAGTTGAGGCCAGAGGAAAACCAGTAAAATGAAGAACCAGAAGAATATGCCTATAGGCTCAGACCAGCCGTCCAACGGTCTCCACCAAACAGTTTTTAGTAACCTTCTATTTAAATTTGAGTTACATGCTTGCCTGAGTTCCCTACCTTTTTGGGGTTTAGGTTTGATAGTGGAGGGGCCTATACGGCCCAGCAATGCTGGTGGTCAGCATAGGGCCCTTGGGCTCTGAACTCAAGCTTGGGGCTCAATCTGGGAAGGTGGCAGCCCCTCAGCCATCCTCTTCCCCCTATTTTTCCAGACGTAGCTTGGAGGACAGGCTGGTTGAGCTTCGGGAGCTGAGGGATACTGTGGGCTCGCTTAAGAAGGCCGCGGAAATGATGGGTTTGAGTTATGGGTATGTGCGGAAGCTGGCTTCGCTTCACGGGCTTTCCAAGAAGCATCAAGGTAACAAAAATGTTACCCGACCTCCCGACGTCTGCCCTGAGTGTGGGGGGAGCCTGAAAGGCGACGACGAGAACGGGGAGGTTGCCTGCACAAGCTGCGGGCTCGTAGTCGACAGAAACCATCTGGTACCTGGCTCGGAGCAGTTTGTGGGGAAGGCTCCTCAAAACTTTTTGATGGCCGACACGTGTGGGCTTGGAACGGAAACCCAGCATCTCCTGAAAGTCCTCCAGCATAAGGGCGTAATAAAGGGCTACTGGCTCAAAGAAATGAAAAGGCAACACCCAATAGTTAAGACCCTAACAAACTTCACCCTCAGCGTGCTCTCAGAGCTGGCCAGGCGATGCCAGCAGGCAGGCTTCACCTGGGAATCCGGAACCACCATAGCCCTAGCCAAAAAG
>QMXU01000130.1 GCA_003662305.1 Candidatus Hecatellales archaeon | reverse complement strand
GTTTTCGGGAGGCTTCCCTCCTGGTGAAGCCTATCTCCGGTGACGCTTAAGCTCGCTAGGAGGTCCCGGCCCTGGCTATCCATAAGCCTGAGCGAACGCTTGGGGATGGAGACCATTTTTATTTTCCGTCTTCTGGCTTCCTCGTAGAGTTCTAACAGGAAGTTTTTTGCACCTCCGAAGTAGGCTGCTCCGTCCAGCAGGCAGAAGTCTTCCTCGCCGAGTTCCGCCGATTTAACAATTCGCAGGGCAAGCTCGCTTTCAAACCTTCTAAGCTTGCTCCAGACCTCGTAGAGCCTGCGTGAGGGATGGCATACCACGCCGAAAATATGGTCTTCACAGCCTTCCCCAACCACAACAGGCTTTTCGCCTTGAACTTCCACCACCACGTAGGCGCAGCGGCTTACGCTGACACGCCAGTAGTTTCCTGAAAGCAGCGTGTAGGAGGAAGCGTCCACAGAGAGCATGCGGCCTTCAGGTTTAGAGGCTTCCACGGGCAGAAACTTTTCCCTGCGAACCTCCTCGAAGGAGGGTTCACCTTCGGGGGGAGGCTCAGGGGCTGGAGCGCCGCTGTCAACATACTTCTTAAGGTTTTTAACTGCTTCCGCTACTTCCCGTTGGAAGCTGTTCAAGGCCTCAGCTCTCCAATCTGAAAGGGTTGGCACCGCTTTATTTAAGCTTGTGAGGAAAGTAAAAGTATTAAACTACTACAAAAGGGTGTTAAAAAGGTTTAGTGTTACCTTACCCTTTAGTAGGGGATAAAAGTATTAACCTCCCAGCTTTAAGAATGAAGTGAAAGGTCTTTGAGGTGGGTAGAGCGGTGAAGATTCTCGCATGCTCAGACATCCATGGTAACGTTGAAACAGCATCCCTGCTGGCTGACGTCTGCTCTAGGGAGAAGTTCAACCTGATCCTTGTGGCTGGAGACATAACCCACCTTGGACCGGTTGAAGTGGGAAGAAAAATAATTGGAGTTCTGCTGGAAGCGGGGAAGCCTGTTCTCCATGTGCCTGGAAACATGGATCCTCCCGGCCTCCACGAGGAGTTAAAGGATTTAGGGGTAAGCCTTCACGGGCGTGGAGTAACCGTGGAGGGATTGTCCTTTGTAGGGGCAGGCTTCGAATGCGGAGTTTCAGAAGCCTTGAGAGATGGAGTTAAGCAGCTTGGAGGAGGAAAGCCTGACATCGTTTTAACCCATGCTCCACCCTACAATACCAGCGTGGATTTAGCTTGGAGTGGAGCCCACGTAGGCTGCGAGGAGCTGGCGGAGTTCATTTTCAGGTATAAGCCTAAGCTCTCCGTCTGCGGTCATATTCATGAGGCTAGGGGAACAGACTGGCTGGGTGAAACCCTGATATGCAATCCTGGTCCTGCCTCAAGAGGTTTCTACGCTGAGATAGTTTGGGAAGGCGAAGTTAAGGTCTTCCTTAAGAGCCTAAAGCCTTGAAGAGTGGTGGAGGCTTGGAAGTCTTCTTTCTTGGGACTGGGGGAGGAAGGTTCGCCATAGTCACCCAGAGGCGTAGGACTGGGGGGATTAGAATTCTCTCGGAAAAAGCGAACCTGCATGTTGACCCTGGCCCCGGAGCCCTTGTACACTCTATTGAGCAACGCTCTATTGAGCAACGTTTAGACCCTAGGAAGCTTACCGGAGTTCTCATAACCCATGTTCACCCGGACCATGCCAACGATGGAAACGTGATGCTGGAAGCGATGACTGGAGGAGCCGTTAAGAGGCAGGGCTTTCTCGTCTGCGCCAGAAGCGTGACTAGGGGAAACGAGACAGTGGACCCGGTGGTTTCCAAGTATCACAGGAAGCTTCCAAGCATGGTTGCAGAGCTTAAAGCCGGAGAAAAAGTTTCCATAGGCGGCTTTGAAATTGAAGCTGTGAAGGCTGTCCACTACGACCCTGACACCATAGGATTCAAGGTTAGGCTTCCTGAAGGTGAAACCTTAGGCTACACTTCGGACACAGAGTACTTTGAAGGGGTTGGCGAAGCCTACAGGAGTGTGGACCTGCTGATTTTATGCTCTATGAGGCCTAGGGGCGCTCCTTTAAGGTGGCATATGTCGGTGGATGACGCTGTGAAGATCTTGGAGGAAGCCAGGCCTAGGAGGGCTGTTCTAACCCATTTCGGCATGAAAATGCTCTACGATACGAGCCCCCAAGAGGAAGCCAGATACGTGGAGAAGGTTACGGGGGTGCCAACCCAGGCTGCTGAGGACAACATGAAAATTAAAGTTGAGAAGGGTAGAAGTTTAACAGAGTTTTTCGGTGGAGCTGAGGAGGGTTGACTGGAGGGTTTAAGCCTAAAATCGTGGAGAAACGCTGGAACCCGGCGTTGGAAAAGCAGGTTTTCGACCAGTGGGTTTCCGAGGGAGTTTACAGGTTTAACCCTGAAACAGGTAAGCCTGTTTACTCTATTGATACTCCTCCGCCGTATGCTTCCGGGAGGTGGCATGTGGGAGGTGCAACCCACTACGCTCAGATAGACATGGTGGCCAGATATAAGAGAATGCGGGGATACGAAGTTCTCTTCGCCTTCGGCATAGACCGGAACGGGCTTCCCGTAGAAATAGAAGTGGAGAAAAAGCATAGGGTTTCCGCCAAGGAAATCCCACGTGAAAAGTTCCTGGACTTGTGCAGAAAGTTTCTTGACGAGGTTGAAGCTGAAATAATTTCTACAGCCAAGCGGATGGGGATGAGCTGCGACTTCGAGCATATCTACCGGACTGACAGCCCTGAATACCGGGCTTTAACCCAGGCAACCTTCATAGAGCTGTGGAAGAGAAACCTGATCTACGTTGACGACAGGCCTACTAACTGGTGTCCGGTCTGCGGGACAACCATAGCCGACGCTGAACTGGAATACCTGGAAGTGGACACCTACCTGAACTATGTGAAGTTCCCCCTAAAGAACGGGGGAGACGTGGTCATCGCCACCACTAGGCCTGAACTCTTATGCTCCTGCGCCGCGGTGATATACCACCCGGAAGATGAACGCTACCAGTCTTTAGAGGGGAAAGCCGCCTTGGTTCCCCTCTACGGGAGGGAAGTCCCCATTCTGGCTCATCCCAGTGCTAAGCCTGAGTTCGGCACAGGGATTGCCATGATATGCTCCTACGGGGACTACACGGACATCAGGCTTTTCCGCGAGTTAGGGCTTAAGCCGGTTATAGCCATAGACGCTGAAGGCCGGATGAACGAGCATGCAGGCGCCTACAAGGGCTTGAAGGTTGAGGAAGCCCGTGAACGCATCGTCGCAGACCTGGAGAAGTCTGGATACCTGGTTAAACGTGAAAAGGTCAGGCATAAAGTTCCAGCCTGCTGGAGGTCTAAGAACCCTGTAGAGTTC
>QMXU01000129.1 GCA_003662305.1 Candidatus Hecatellales archaeon | reverse complement strand
TAAGGCTCCGTCTGCGAGGATTCCTCCGAAGCCCTTTCTGGAAGCCATTTGGCTTAGAAGTTTTATTATGGCATGGTGGTCTCCCCACTGGAGTTCCATGCCTTCCGTGTCTTCCAGGTTTAGGATTTTGTCTTGCCATAGGTGCATGGCTAGGGCTATGCTGCTGGACGCCTGGATTACGTCTATTCCAAGCCTGTTGCACAGGTTGTTTATGTAGAGAAGTGCGGGCATGGAGAACACTCCGCAACGGGAGCCGAAGCCTCCTAGGGCCTCGTATTCCAAGCCTTCCCCGGTGGTTCCGGCGAACTCTCCTTCACGCACAAGGTAGAAGTGGCTGCAGTGGATGGGGCAGCCGTAGCAGGCCCTAGACTTCGTGGAATACTCGTTTACAAGAACTGTTTCATCTATTTTTTCAGCTTCCCTGAAGACGCCTGTCTGCCAGTTGTAGCTTGGAAGGCCTCCCAGCTTCTTGAAGATGGAAACTAGGATGGGAGTTCCATACTTGGAGAGGGTTTCATAGAAGGGCATGCTTCTTATGGCTTGGTGGAGCTCCACGGCAACCTGCTCGAATTTTTCAGGGTCCGCAAGCTCTATGGCTCCTGAGCCTCGGACGGCTACGGCTTTAAGCTTTTTGGAGCCTAAGACTGCTCCCACCCCGCCTCCGGCTATGGCTTTCGTGTAGTCGCACATGACTGAGCATACGGCGTCACGGTTTTCCCCGGCGGGTCCTATGGTTAGAACCTTCAGCTCTTGGTCTCCGTAGTCTTTCCTCAGCATGTCGGTGGCTTCCCAGACTTCTCTGCCCCACAGGTGGGAGGCGTCCTCAAGCTCTACGTGGGAGTCCTCTATGTAGAGGTATAAGGGCTTAGGGCTTGTGCCCGATATTACCAGGGCGTCGTATCCTGCGAAGCGCAGTTCAGGGGCGAAGGCTCCTCCAGCGTTTCCATCACAGAACAGGCCTGTCAGCGGCGACCTGGCTACTCCTATGGTGAACCTTCCCGAGGTTGGAGCCAGCGTTCCGTTCAGGAGACCGGCGGAGACGCATACGAGGTTTTCCGGGCTGAAAGGGTCCTCGATGGAAGGGTTGAAAAGGTCGAAGAGTATTTTGGAGCAGAAGCCTCTGCCTCCCAAGAAGGCTTGGGCGAACCCTGGGTCTAAGGGTTTAACTTTAACTTCAGCCTTGGAAAGGTTTACGTAGATTATTTTTCCAGACCAGCCTTGCAAGGCTTATCCCCCTCTCTTTCAGCTGAGCTTCATTATTCCGCCTATTTTTAGGGCTGACTCACGTTTTCTGGCGAGGATATACTTGGACGGTTTGGCGTATTCTATGGCTCCTGTTGGGCATAGCTTGACGCAGAAGGGGTCTCCCTCGCACAGGTCGCATTTAACCATTTTCCCTGTTTCGCTCATGGTTACGCCTCCGAAGGGGCATACGGCCATGCATTCTCTGCATCCTATGCAGAGGCTGTGGTCTACAAGCATGGCTCCGGTTTCAGCGTTCCTGTAGATGGCTCTAACGGGACAGACCCTTTCGCATGGCGCGTCCTCGCAGTGCCAGCATACCACGGGAATATCCACGCCTTCAGCCTCCCACCTTAGCACATGGATTCTGGACTTGGTTGGGCTGCAGGATTTTTCCTTGTGGAGGGAGCAAGCTGCCTCGCAGATGCGGCATCCAGTGCACTTGTTAGGGTCTACCAGCAGAACCTTATAGGCGGCAGCCAAAGGTTTGGCACCTCTTTAATCTCGCTGTTTAGGCGGTGTCAACTTAAGAAGTCCCCTCCGCCCGGTTCTGTCTAATTTAGGTTGTCAAAGTTTACATATTATGTTTTCTTATCTCGCTGTTTATATATGTGATGAATTCTTCAGCTATGCTAGGAGGATTCGTCGCGTAGCTTACTGTTAGCAGGAGGATTACTGACGCAGTTAAACCCCAAACAGTCATTGGCAGACCAAGCGGACTTATTCCAAACCCGTACCCTATTCCCACAAGCACTACGCCAACCAGCATACTGACTAGTGCTCCAGCTGCGGTAGAACGCTTCCAGAAGAATGTTGCGAATATTGATGGAACAAGCATTAACATTCCACCAGAAGCCATAGCGGACAATATTACGATCATTCCGGGCTTGCTTAATGCAAACATAAAGCAGGTAATGGCAAATACTGGTATTAGAACTTTACCGAGCATTAGCTCCTTGTCTTCTGAGGCTTTAGGTTTATAAGCTCTGTAAATATCCCTCCCCAACATTGAACATATGGTTAAAATAATAGAATTCAATGTTGAAGTCGCAGCTGCAACGATTCCTACTAGGATTATTAAGGCAATAATTGTTGGAACGTGGGTGAGCAGTGCGGGCATGGCTTGGTCTGCAACCTTTAAGTCTGGCACTATGAGTTTCGCCATAAAACCAAGCTGAGTGCAAACTATTGTATATATGAAGCCGAAGACTGCAAAACCCCAAATCATCCTTTTAAGTGTTACAAGGTCCTTTGGAACGTAGCATCTTTGGAAAACTTGGGGATTTGAAATGGCGAAGAAAAACCATGGAACCACCAATCCCATATAGGCCAAGAGAGGCCATTGCACAGTGAGGTATTTTGGAAATGTTTCAACCATTTTGCTTGAAAAAGACCCCCATCCTCCAAAGAACGCGTATACGACGAAGAACATTAACACAAAGGATGTTACTATCATTATAAATGCTTGCATAGCATCTGTCCATGCTACGGAACGTAAACCTGCCCAATAAGCATAAACAAACACTACGACCATTACTATCAAACAGCCAACAACAAAGGGAATAGACCCTCCTGAAAGTCCTTCTACAAGATAGCCGATACCCATGTATTGTACTGAAGCATAGGGAATAATCATAACCATACATATGACGGTTGCCACAAGCCCCACCAGCCTACTCTCATATCTCTTCGCAAGTAGCTCGGCTGGAGTAACGTAGCCATATTTCCTGCCTGCAAACCAGATCCTCGGGGCGAAGCATAATAAAAGCATCACAGTACCTATCAGATAAGTTAGCTCGAAGCCAAGTGCAGAAGAGCCCAGTTTATATGTAAGCCCTACCAATCCAACCATCATAAAGGCGCTGTAGGTTGTTGCAGCATAGGTTAAAGCTGCTGGAATTGCTGTAATCTTTCTGTTAGCTATGAAGTATTCGGCAACCCCCCTACCCATCCGTTTACGAGCATAGTAGGATAAAATGCACCCAGCAATAAACCATATAATGACAGCTGCGTATATCCAGCCCGCGTAAATAGCCATCCTACTCCCTCCAACCCCGTAAGTAAGCATATCCTAAGGCTATGGTAGCCACCGTTAGGACAGCCCAAAACATGTATGAAGCATAGAAGCTTGCAACATCCTTCAGCACGGCATACGGCATCACAAAGTCTACTACAACTATTATAAGAAATACGGTAAACCACACCTTCTTAAACTTCCTCCCCCTCGAAGACAGGGAAATCATCTTCCCACCATTCCTACTTAAATCAGCCCTTTTCTATTTATAGTTCATGGGTCTGGTAGGGATGCTGG
>QMXU01000128.1 GCA_003662305.1 Candidatus Hecatellales archaeon | reverse complement strand
GCTCCTGGCTTGCATCCATGCTTAAGCTTCCAGTACGTGATAGGAGACTTCTGGTTGTCTGCGGTGCTGCCGCCGGGATTGGAAGCATTTTCAAGGCTCCGCTTGGGGGAGCCGTGTTCGGGGTTGAAGTTTTGTACAGGAGGGACTTTGAGGTTGAAGCCTTGGTTCCTGCCTTTATATCTTCGGTTGTCGCCTACTGTGTTTTCTGCTCGATTCCGGGGGTAGGCTTCGCCCACATTTTTCAAACTCCAACCTACACTTTCACCCATCCCATGGAGCTTTTCTATTATGCCCTTCTAGGCTTGGCCTGCGGTTTAGCTGCAAGATTCTACGTGAGGGTTTTCTACGGGCTTCGCGACGGGTTCTTCAGAAGGCTGCCTGTAACCGTCCATTTGAAGCCTGCGATAGGAGGCCTCTTCACAGGGCTTTTAGCCTTCAGCGTTCCTGGGATTCTTGGAACCAGCTACGGCTGGCTGCAGCTGGCCATTTACGGGCATCTTCCTCTGACGGTTATGGCAGCCCTGTTTTTCGCGAAGATTTTCGCTACAAGCTTCACGATAGGTTCCGGGGGGAGCGGAGGAGTCTTCGCCCCTTCGCTGGTGATTGGGGGGATGCTGGGCGGAGTTTTAGGCGTGCTTTTCAGCATGGCTTCCCCGGAGGTTCAGGTTGGAGCCTTCGTGCTGGTTGGCATGGCAGCCCTCTTCTCAGGTGCCGCGAAGGTTCCCATAGCAGCCCTGATAATGGTTTCGGAGATGACGGGAAACTATAATCTGCTTGCCCCCCTCATGCTCGCCTGCGCCCTCGCCTACATAGTTTCAGGAGGATGGACCATCTACGAAAGCCAGGTTTTAAACAGAGCTGAGTCCCCGGCTCACCGCGGAGAATACCAAGTTGACATTTTGGAGGGGCTTAAAGTTGAAAGCGTCATGACTAGGAAGGTGGTTACGCTTAAGCCTTCAGACTTCGTAAGCGAGTTCATAAAGCTTATGCATTCAACCGGCCATCTCGCATACCCAGTGGTTGAGGAGGGAAAGCTTGTCGGAATCGTATCTCTAAGGGACGTTCTTAACGTCCCCACAGACGAGATGAACAAAAGAACCATAGGGGAAATCATGTCGAGGAAGGTTGCTACCGCCCGCCCAGACGAGAAGCTCACCACGGTTTTGGCCAGGATAGACGACACCGGCTACGGCCACCTCCCCGTGGTTGACCCTGAAGACCCCTCAAAGCTTGTGGGAATCGTGACAAGAAAAGACATTATAACAGGCCATGAAGTCGTCAGAGAGCTAACCCGTAAAGGCCAAAGCCTTTAAGAAGCCCCTCGGTTGAGACTTAGAATTCTAGGGTTAAGCCTATCCCGCAGGGCTTGCAGGCTTGAGGGTAAAGCCTTGCTATTTCCTGCTTGTACTGGGTGCAGTGGCAGGGAACTATAAGCCTTAAACCCTCCAGCAGGTGGAAGCTTCTGAAGCCGTGGAGACCCCCTACCACGCCTGCAAGCCTTCCAACCTTAAGCCTTTCCAGCCTTTCCAAGGGGGCTTCAAGTCCTGGATGGGCGCATCCCGCCAGAAGCAGCACCTCACCGTTTTTTGAGGCTAGGAGGAACTGCTCTGTCAGGCTTCCCCCAGCCCTGAATTCTCCCAGGCTTTGGAGGCTGGCTGATATGGGGGTTGGCTTCGAAACTTCTACGAGCATTCCAGCCCTAGAAGCGATTTCCCGTTTAAGGTTTTTGGAGAAGGAGGAGGGCACGTAAACCTTGATTTCAGGGTTTACGGCGAGGAGGGCTGCTAAGCCGCCTAGGTGGTCCCAGTGGCTGTGGGATATGGCTACGGTGCTTATGCTGGAAGGGTTGAAGCCTAGGGCCTTAAGATTTGAGAGGAGAAGTCTTCCATCCCAGCCTGTGTCGAAGAGGGTTATGGTTGAACCTTCTTGGAGGACTGCTGAGAAGCCCCATGAAGGCTTAAGCCCTGGAACCATGGAAACGTTATCGTAAACCACGGTTATCCTCATGGCGCCCCACGGAAGCCTGCTTACTGTAAACCAGCTTTTCCCAGGTTAGGCTACTATCTGAACTTCTTTAATTTCTGGAACCTGCTCCCTGATTACTTTTTCAACGAAGCCTTTCACCGTGAACTGCCGCATGGGGCAGACTGCACAGGAGCCTGTCATCGCCACGAGGACTTTTCCGTCCTCGCTTACCTCCACAAGCTCTAGGGAGCCTCCTTCAGCCCTCAGGATGGGGGCTATCTGCTCGTTAACCACCTTTTTAACCCTGTCGTACAGGTCCAATCCTACGCCACCGTTGCCAGAAATAAAAGCTTAACATTATTTAAGGGTTTAAGAGCCGGCTTCAGCCTTGGTAGGCTGCGGCTGAGGCGTATCCTACCACAGCTGACTTGTCTCCTGTGATGTCTCCTGAGGTTGCATACTTCAGGATTTCAGCCCTGCTGGCTCCAAGCTTTTTCACTGCCACCAGCATGGAGGCTGTAGGTCCTACACCGCACATGGAAACGTTCAGCCCTTCAACCCTCTCGAAGAGGAGAGCTTCGTCAAGCTTTTCAACAGCTTCCAGCACGGCTGAGTCCTTCCTTTCAGCTGAGGTTTGAGGCTCGTAGTGGGTTAGGTCTGTGGAGGCTACCACAAGCCCGTTCAGGTTTTTCAAGCCTTCAGCCACCGCTTCTCCTATATCCCTTGAAACTTCCAGGTCTTGAAGCATGATGCATATGGGGACGAAGGTGAAGCCTTCTCCTATCGCATACTGGAGGAAGGGCAGCTGAAGCTCTATGGAGTGCTCTTGGATGTGAGCTGAATCGTCCACGTCAATGTAGCTGGAAGCCTTCTGAACGGCTTTCGCCACCTCGCTGTTTACGGCTACGTCGCCTAGAGGCGTCCTCCAAACCCCCTCCACCATGATGGCTACAGGGCTTCCACGCCCATAATGGTTCGGCCCTAAAACAACCACCACCTCAGGCCTGCCGTTGGAAGCCAGAGCATAGTAGCCGTGGGCAGCCACAGGCCCGGAATACATGTAGCCTGCGTGAGGTGAAAGCAAGCCTAAAATTTTTCTGGGCCCAGACGTAGCCTGCTTAACGGTTCTGCCCGGCCCTAAGCTGTGGAGGAAGCATTCCCCTTCAAGCTGTCTCAACAGGGCTTCCCTGCTTCCAGCATACCAAGAGCCAGCGTTATAAGGCTGCCTAATTTTAACCATTGCTCCCGCCAAAAATGAATAGGTAAAGGTGAAACCTAAAGGTTTCCCTGAAGCCTTGAAGGGATTTACCTGACCTCGGACAGTTTGGTTTCGAATTCTTCAACTGGAGTTTGCAGGTTTCCGTCGGGAGGAATTTCCCCTCTTTCCCTTAGAACCTGGCGGGCTAGAAGCCAGTAGACCATGGCTAAAGCCTTCCGCCCTTTATTGTTGGCTGGGATTATGAGGTCTATGTTCTTGAAGGTGTTATCAGTGTCGCAGAGGGCTACCAGCGGAACGCCGATTTTCGTAGCCTCCTCCATAGCCTGCTCGTCGGCTGAAGGGTCGGTGATTATAACCACTTCAGGCTCGGTGTAGCTTGGGGAAAGCGGGTTGGTGAAGGTTCCAGG
>QMXU01000127.1 GCA_003662305.1 Candidatus Hecatellales archaeon | reverse complement strand
GTTCAGATACTGGTGTTCACCGTTTTCGTGGTTTTCTATGTTCCCTGCATTTCAAGTATAATGGTTATGTGGAGGGAATACGGGTGGAAGACGGCTTTAGCCTCGACAATCCTTAACTTGCTTATAGCAATCTTGCTAGCATCGGTCTTCAATCTGGCTTTTTCTTTCATCCTTAAAGCAACATAATATATATTGCATTGTGTGATTGGAAGTTTTTAAGAGGCTTACACCTTGACGGGAGGACACACCCTAATCATAGCTGAAAAGTTTGACGCAGCCCAGAGAATCGCCTCAGCCCTAAGCCTTGAAGGCCCCCCGAAAAGGAAAACCTACCGGGGGATACCATACTTCGAGTTTAAGCGGGATGGAAAAAAGTTTGTGGTAGCCCCTGCCATGGGCCACCTCTACACGGTAACCCAGGAGACAGGTGGAAGAGACCATTACCCCGTATTCGAGTTCAAGTGGGCTCCAAGACATCTGGCTGAGCGTGGAGCCAAAAAAATTAAAACAGTTATTTCAGCCATTGAAAAGCTCAGCGAGAATGCTTCAGAGTTTATTAACGCCACCGACTACGACGTGGAAGGCAGCCTCATAGGCTACATGATTTTAAAGCATGCCTGCGGAGGCAGGGAGAAAAAGGCTAAAAGAATGAAGTTCTCCACGCTTACACCTGAAGAGCTTAACGAAGCCTTCGAAAGCCTCATGCCGAGGCTTGACTTCGAAATGGCTGAGGCAGGGAGAACCCGCCATGAAGTTGACTGGCTCTACGGTGTAAACCTTTCCAGAGCCCTAATCCTCTCCGTCGAGAAGCAGAGCAACAAGCATTTCACCCTGAGCATTGGGAGAGTTCAGGGGCCAACGCTGAAGCTCCTATACGAGAGGGAATACGAAATAAACAGTTTCGTTCCAACCCCCTACTGGGAAATCAACGCTGAAGCCCTCATAGGGAAAAACAGCTACAAAGTTGACTTCGAAAAGGATAAGCTTTGGAGCCTGAAAGAAGCGGAAGCCGTGGTTTCAGCCTGCAAGGGCAAGCATGGAACCATAACAGACATAACCGAGAGAACCTCGAGGAGGAAGCCTCCGGAACCCTTCGACCTCGGAAGCCTCCAAAGGGAAGCCTACAGGTTTTTCGGTTACACCCCGAGGAGAACACTGGATATAGCTGAGAGACTCTACCTTAACGCCCTCATATCTTATCCTAGAACCAGCAGCCAGAAGCTTCCTCCAACCATAAACTACGAGGCCATCCTGAAAGGGCTTGCGGAAAACCCTGCCTACAGGAGGCTGGCTGAGAAAGTTCTATCAGCCGAGGAGCTTAAACCCGTGGAGGGGGCGAAGTCCGACCCAGCCCACCCGGCAATATATCCCACCGGCAAGCTTCCGGAAGCCCCCCTAAGCAAGGACGACGCGAAAATCTACGATTTAGTGGTTAAACGGTTCTTCGCAGTCTTCGGCAAGCCTTCCCTTAGGCTTATGGTTAAGGTTTCCATGGAAGTGGAAGGCTACAAGTTCACGCTTAACGGGAGGAGGATTCTGGAGGAGGGCTGGATAAGCTTCTACAAGCCCTACGTGGAATTTGAAGAGAAGCCTCTCCCACCCCTCAAAAAAGGTGAAAAAGTGTTTCTAAAAATCATTGAAAGCCTTCAAAAGTTCACGGAGCCTCCTCCCAGATATAACCCCGCCAGTCTGCTCCGGGCCATGGAGGAGCTTGAGCTTGGAACCAAGGCGACGAGGGCTGAAATAATTGAAACCCTCTACCAGAGGGGGTACATTAAAGGCGAGAGAATCACGGTGACTGACATAGGCTTCACGGTGGTGGAAGCCCTCTCAAAGTATTGCCCGTCCATAGTCTCCGTCGAGTTCACGCGGAACCTTGAAAAGCAGCTGTACGCCATAGAGCAGAGGCAGGAGAAAAGAGAGAGCGTGCTCTTAGAGGCCATAGAAGAGCTTAAACCCATCGTTGAGAGGCTTAAGGAGGCTGAGGAAAACCTTGGAAGCATGCTTTCTAAGGCTATCCAAGCGGAAAACCTTAAGCGTAGGCTTGTGGGTCCCTGCCCCTCCTGCGGGACAGGCAACCTGATAATTTTAAAGTCGAGGAGGACGGGGAAGCGGTTCATAGGCTGCACCAATTTTTTCGCTGGAAAGTGTAAGCAGTCCTTCCCTCTGCCTCAGAGGGGACGCTTAACGGTTTCAGATAAACCATGCAAGCACTGCGGCTGGCCTGTTCTAACCCTTAAGCTCACAGGTAAAAGACCGTTCAGCTTCTGTATAAACCCTGAGTGCCCCTCTAGAGCCAACTTTAAACCTAAAAGGAAGGGACGTAAAAGTTGAAGTGTCCCATATGCGGAAGAGAGGTTCTGCCAGGCGGAAACTTCTGCGACAGGCATTCTGCAGCCTACCGAAGCCTTCTAGACGGCTTTAAAAAGTGGGGTAAGGCTATGAAGATAGGCTGGGGGGAATACTTGAAGGCTGTTGTGGACAACCCTAACACGGGCCAGTGGGTTAAGGAGGTTGCAAGGCATCTTGCTGAAGAGAAAACCTAAATCCTCAAAGTTCACGAAGAAGTTTGGCAGGCAGAAGGGTTTAGGCTGGAAGCTTCCAGCCTTAAACGTTCATCCGGCAGCCATTGCAGCCATGGTTTTCCTAGCGGTTTTCCTAGCTGGCGGAGGCTTATACCTGCTGTTCGAGCCTACTCTTCCCGCCATATCGATAGGCAGGCAGGTATACCCGATAGTTCCAAGCCAGCTTACAACTCAAACCTTAAGCGAAAGCCTTCTAGCCATGATATTCCTCTTCATGGGGGTTGGCGGGGGATACATGATTTGGAGCGGCCTTCAGTCTCCCGTAGGCCACAGGCCTTCAACCGTTAAAACCACTGTTGGAATTGTAATGCTTATTGCCTCGCTGGCAAGCCTCTACATCCTCTTCCTAATCAAGTTTTCACTGCTATTCTAAGCCCCAGTCAGTTATTTTGAAGTGGCAGAAAAGCCCTTTCCTTTCTTTCCCCTCCAACCTCTCAAGCAGTGCAGCCTTAACGTTGGGCCTGGGCGTCGGCTTAAGCTGAACGATGGTTGAACACCAGAACCTTAAAATTCTGGGTGCAACAGGCTCGACTTTCTCGGCTTGAAGCTGGGCTTCATCGCTTATCACGCTTCTAACCTGGCTTGTGAGGAGGACAGGCACCCCGTAGGTTTTCGTGAACCTTGCCAGGTAGGCTAGCTGCCTGTTCAACTCCTTGTTGGCAGGGGTTGTAAGCTCAGGCTCTGATATGGCAAGCCTGTAAAGGCTGTTTATGGTGTCAAAGACCAGAAGGCCAAGCTTGGGATGAAAATACCTGTCTAAGTCTTCCACTAGAACAGTCTTCTCGTAGAAGCTTCTCGGAGTGAAAATTACAATGTTGGAGGTGAAGCTTTCATCGCCAAGCCTTTTCAGCCTTTCAGCTGGGAAGCCTCCGTCAGCGTCCACGTAGATCACCTGGTAGCCCATTCGGGCTGCTTGAAGGCTGCACTGGAGGGCGAGAAGCGTCTTACCCGTGGAGGCTTCCCCGTAGAAGAGGGAAAGCTGGCGCGGAGGCAGACCGCCGCGGAGAAGCTTATCTAGGCTTACAG
>QMXU01000126.1 GCA_003662305.1 Candidatus Hecatellales archaeon | reverse complement strand
CTGTATGCCTCCGCCACATATCCAGGTATGGGGAGGCGGCGTTTAAAGGATTCGAGTTTGACCTCTCCGTCCGGCTCGATCCTCATCCAGGCGTCGGTCACTATCCAGTAGGTCTTGTCGGCGTAGTAGTCCTCGGAGGCGTATGGATCCCAGACCACTATGATGGCCCTGTCCACGTGGAAGAAGCCGTATCTGTGGAAGGCTTCCAAGTAGGCGTCTCTGAGGGTTTTCACGGGGTCTGGCCTCCTCATTTGGCCCCCACCATCCGTAGGGCGAAGTCCAGCCTCATCCTGTAGTTCGTCGCCTCCTCTATCACGTATCTGTCGTCTATTATGGTTACGGGGGTTCTGTCGAAGCCGAGGGCTTTCACCAGTTTTCTGACCGGCCTGCTTCTCACGTTGAGCTTTAAGACCTGTATGTCCCTTCTGCCTCTCAGCATTTCGTCCAGTATCGGCTCCACCTTTTTGCACCATCTGCAGACCGGCGAGTAGAGGAAGATTATCCTGTGCCTGGGGGGAGTGATCGGGGGCTCAGGCTCTGCGAGCTGGGATTCCAGCTCTCCCGCTGTTTTGATCCAGTAGTCCCTCATCCTCATCGTTGGGATTCCTCCCCTCTGGCCAGGTAGTATCTGACGTATTTGCCCCGCCTCTCGTGTTTGACGGTTCCGCGGCGCACCAGTATCCGCAGGGCCTTCTGGACGTAGGATTTGCTCTTCCCTATCTTCTCCGCTATGTCCGAGGAGCTGAGGCCCGTGTCCCAGTTGTAGCTGTTTCTAAGGGCGTTCATCACGAGGTCTACGGATGAGGATGGCCTTATCACAGGCCTGCTACGGGGCTTCACCCCCCTCAGAATGGTTGAGAGGCGGAGGTAGCTGGCCACCACCCTGTCGAAGGGATCCATCATGTCTGGGTCGAGTTCGTATTCGTCAGCTCGGCGGGACATAGGGCGCCACCTCCTCTATGGGCGGCTGCGGGGGCGGAGGCCTTAAAAGCTCGATGCACCTGCGCTTCGCCTCCTCCCTCAGGCTCATCTTCAGGGGGTTGAGGAGGTTCTGGGTGAGGTATAGCTTGAGCTGATCCCAGTTTGATGCGAGACTTGAAGCCGCCTTCAGAACCTGGTCGTAGTCCAAGGGTTCGAAGCTTAGAGCCGTCATGGCCTGCTCCACGTCTTTGAGCGATTCCTGTATGGTTTTGGACATGTCCTCGAAGGGTATTGTCCCAGTCTCCTCGTAGGGGGCGTAGACGGCCGAGGAGGCCTTCGTCAAGTCGCTTAGGATTATTATCGCTCGGCTCATCAATTCATCTATGGCCTTTATGATGCGGTCTCTCCTGCTCCTGTAGTATGCCTGGTAGATTAGGGCCAGCTGGAACTCGTTGAGCCTCGGAATGGGGCCTCTAATCCTCGGGTTCAGCAGGTTATCCAGGGATTCGATGGATTTCTCCATGTCGGCTATGTGGAGGGCTAGGGCTTTGCACCTCCAGTCGTCCAAGTAGGGGACGAGCTGCTCCAGCGGGGCCTTGTCCCTCAGTATGTCGATGATTTCCCTCATCATGTCTGGGGGAAGCTTCCTCATCGTCACTCCTCTTCACCCGTGGGCATTAGGCTTAGAAGCCTCACCTCCTCCTCTCTGCGTGGAAGGGGCGTCTCCGAGATTATTGTTACGGCCCGCTTCATGAATTCAAGCTGCTTCAACACGGTTCTGGCCCTAGTGTCGGCTATGATGCGTGCCATCTTCAATCTGAGGTTGAGGATTGAGGAGAGGGATGGAAGCTCCTCGCTCATCGTTCCTCCTCCCTGGCTTCGGCCTCGTATCTGGCTGTCAGCTTCTTCAGCTCCTCTTCAAGCTCCTCCCTGACTGGGGTGGAGGCGGCCTCCCTCCCTATCTCCTGCGAAAGGGTTTTGACCTCTCCGAGCAGCTTCTCCATCTCCCTCAGTTTGAGTTTCAGCCTCTTGATCTCATCCTCCTTCTCGTAGAGCCGTCGGCTTAGAATTTCAATGTGCTTGTTCACCTCTGGGTATCCCTCCGTGAACCTCTTGTATCTCTCCTCTATCTTCGCCTTCTCCATTATCAGTGCGTGGTTGCTCTCCTGGAGTTCGCTGAGGTAGTCTTCAAGCTCCATGAGGTATCCCTTGTATCCCTCCGCCACACCCCAAGCCTTCCTGAACTGGTAGGCCAACACTGGAAGCGAGAGGTTGCGCAGGACGGTTATCTCCTTTATGTTTATCAAGTCGTTTGAAATTCTCTGGAGCAGGTTTTCGATATTATTTATCCTATTCTCAAGCGTGGAGATCCTGTCTTCGAGGCTCCCGTCTTTCTCCCCGCTCATCTATACACCCCCATAAGCTCCGCGTATTTGTCTGTGGGGAAGGGGCCGAGGAAGGTGGACGCCAGGATTATGGCTGCGCCCGTGTTCACGGCTTCCCACCTGTTGAGTATGAGGCTGTCTATGGAGGCGTGTTGCGACGGCTCTATGAGGTAGGTTCTCGCCAGCCTGCCAAGCTTCCACCTGCCCTTCTTGAGCTTCGGTGGCTTGGATGACGCCACCACGGCCCAGAGTCCGTTGGGGAGCATCCGCACCGTGTAGAAGTATAGGGTGTGCCCTGGAAGTATGAGGCGCCTCACAAGCAGCTTCTTCAAGGCCATGGGCAGCGGCAGCTTGAGTTCCTCGGCTATGCGCTGCGCCTCAAGCTCGGTGTTTATGATGGGGACGCCTCCGTGGTAGTATATGGGTCTGCCTACGAGTTCGCTTAGGCTTATCTGCTCCAGCTCGCTGGGGACGAGCTCCTTAAGCCTCTTCTCAGCCTGCCTTTGCAACAGCCGCTCCACATTCTCCACTTTGAGCCGTGCAAGTTCCCTGCGGAGCTTGGTGTTCTCGTCCATGAGCCTTATCTCACGCTCGGTGGCTTCGACGATTTTCGGCTGCTCGAAGACTTTGAGCG
Source organism: Candidatus Hecatellales archaeon (assembly GCA_003662305.1). GTDB lineage: Archaea > Thermoproteota > Bathyarchaeia > Hecatellales > Hecatellaceae > B25. The sequence goes on along the minus strand of QMXU01000126.1, from coordinate 671 downwards.
GTTTGGGCATCCTCCGCCTAGGCCTGTAGAATTTGAGGTAGAGGACTGCCAGGGCTACGGCTGAGGCTACGATGTAGGCGGCTATGATCTCGAACCTGTGATCCATGAGGAATTGGTGGAGGGGCATTTCAGGCCACCTTCAGGATGTGGGTGTGGTAGGCGTAGTTGTAGGCGACTACGGTGTCCACGGGGCTCCAAACGGCTTTGGCCTCCACCTTGACTTTCAGCCTCACCTCGTCTCCAGACTTGAATCCGTGGAGGGTTATTGGGAAGGCGCCCCAAGGAATGGTGACGTGATCGACTCCCGATGGAAGCTCGACCCTCTGAACTTGGATGTAGTTTACCTGGACGGTTCCGTTTCCCGTCTGCTCGGTTTCCACGGTGAATTCGACGATTAGGACGATGGGTTGAACCGGTATGGATGAGAGGCCTGAGACGTTTACGGCTGCGGTTACGTAGGTTACGTAGCTTCCGGAGACCGCTGGGTCGGCCGTTAGGGGGACGTAGTCCACTTCTATGCGGGCTTTGGGCGCCGTGGCCTTTATCTGTTTAACGGTGGCGGAGAGGTGTGAGAGCTTCTCGGATGCGGATTCGAGGCTGCGCTCCAGCTCTACGGCCTGCGAGTAGTAGTAGACGTTGAATCCCATCCCCGACAGCAGCAACCCTAGGAG
>QMXU01000125.1 GCA_003662305.1 Candidatus Hecatellales archaeon | reverse complement strand
TCTTCAGCTGGGATAAATTGTAAGGGCAAGCTTGAAGAGGTTCTAACAGAATGTTTGAGGCTTCTTAAAAAATTAGTTCTGTAAACTTATTGTTGGTATAGCAGTTTGCAACATAAGCCATGCTTTACGCTTCCAAATTCGGCAAAGCGGAGCCTACATATCCCCTCTAACAGTCCTGAAAGTAGCGAAGGTGAGCAGCTTGAAGATTTGCGGAGAGTTTGGGATGAACTAGAAATTAGAGGCTTTAATTGAAATAAGAAATTTCTTATTCTTGTCCTGAAGCAGGAATGGATGCTGGCTTTAGGGGGACCGTGCATACCATTCTTTAATAATTTCTTTAGCCTCCCCATTGTCTCTAAATCTAAACTCAAGGTTTGACCACCCCAAAAAACAATAACCATCAACTTTACCCCAAGTTTCTTCCAAGATAATCTTAAAAAGTTGCGCTTGAACATTTTTGTCAATCCTAGACCTCTCAGCCTCAAGTTCTCCAAAGAAAAATCCTTTTAAATCATACTTCTTTTTTTAAGTTATTCCCTTTTTCAACAGCCATTTTCAAATGATTTCTTAACTCTTGATACCGGGCATCCTTCCCTATGATGTCGAAAGCCAAATAATCATATTCAGATATATCTCCAATTTTTTCAGGGCCGATATCAGCGAATTTCAAAACCAAATTTCCTGAAAAAATAGATTTTAATTGCTGTGATTTTTTAATCCACTGGTTAGCGAGGCTTTCATCTACAAACATAAGATTGGGCTTGTTTAATGGCGAGAAAAACTCTACCTTTTCCTTTTCAGCAATTTTTGTCCAATAGAAAGCAATTTCATAGAGATCGTTTATATGCTTTGGATCATCATACTTTCTAACAGGTTCTCCAGTTTCAGTAGGTATCCCGCCGACATTTATATCTAAAAAACAGCAAATCCTTCGTGATGTACTTTTTTAATAAGATTAGTAAAAAAGAATTCAGGCATATCTTCCCTGATAGTTCCATTCTTTCTAAGACTATAAAGGGGACAAATGTCTAATACCGTTAACGTTTAACGATTTTAGTTCCGCAATCTCAGAGTCATCAAGTAAATACATACCATTCTCACTAGAGACAAATTTTAGAAAAGTTATATTTCGCCTATGGTGCTTAAATAAAACTTTTTCCTCCGTCTTTGTCTTTATTTCCTCTGGCTTTACTTCCTCCTCTGACTTAGGAATAGGAGCCGTTACGGTGGCAGTAACAAGTTCTGTAACGAGGGGAGGCTTAAGCGTCTTCGTAATAGTTTTAGAAGTCAAAGTTGCTGTTACAGTTTTTATTATAATTTTAGATGGAGGAGTAAGAGCGGTACCACCAAAATACCCCCCAACCCCAGCAATTACACCAGCCATGATCCCGGTAACAAGAAGCTTTAAAGTAGCACGTCTTTCCCTGAAACCTTTTCTTCCGACATTAGAAAACGTAGGTTAAACGTAATTAGAATATTTAAAACTTTCTAGTTAAATGGCCTGTCCAGCTAAAAAAGGGAATTCGATTCCATTTTTTATAAGTTTAACATTTATGGGTAGCTACGCTTTTTAAGAAGCTACCAATATGGCTTTTGAAAACCGAAATGGCAGCCATCGAAATCCGAAACCTAACTTACAAATATCAGAATGCTGAAGCCCCTGTTCTTCAAAACCTAAACCTGACCATAGAAAAAGGCGAGTTCGCACTGGTCTTCGGTCCTTCAGGATGCGGTAAGACGACCCTATGCCGTTGCCTCAACGGACTCATACCACACTTCTACGGGGGAGAACTGGAAGGTGAAATCTTTGTAGACGGATTAAACGTTAGGGAGACCCCTCCAGCCAAGCTGGCAAGCCATGTAGGCTTAATCTTCCAGAACCCTGAAAACCAGCTTTTCTCGTTTAACGTTGAAAGGGACGTAGCCTTCGGCCTGGAAAACCTGGGAGTGCCTCCGGAAGAAATCAGGAAGAGAGTGGACTGGTCCCTTGAACTCGTGGGAATCTCCGATTTGAAGGATAGGGCTCCCTGGGAGCTTTCAGGAGGCCAGCAGCAGAAGGCGGCTATAGCCTGCGTCCTAGCCATGCAGCCCTCCATCCTAGTCTTCGACGAGCCTACCTCTTTCCTAGACCCTTTAACAGCCAGAGGCATCTTCGATGTGATTGCCAGGCTTAGAAGGGAGCTTAACCTAACCGTTATCGTGGTTGAGCACAGGCTTGAAGCTCTTGCAGCCCACGCCAGCCGCCTAATCCTCATGGACCGTGGTAAAATAGTCTTAAACGGGGAGCCCCGTAAGATTCTGGCTGAAGCCGCTGAAAGGCTAAGCCTTAAGGTGGGAGTTCCAAGCATCGTCCTCCTCCACAGGAGGCTTTCAAAACTTGGAATCTTGAAGGATTTAACTCCGCTTACCACCAGCGAGATGGCTGCTCAGCTTAGAGGGGTTCTCACCCGTGATTAAGCTGGAAAACGTCGGCTACGTTTACCCTGGAGGAGTTAAAGCCCTGAGGGGAGTATCCCTCACCATAGGCGAGAAGGGCTCCCTAGCCATCATGGGTAGAAGCGGGGCGGGCAAAACAACTCTCATAAAGCATTTAAACGGCCTGCTCAAGCCCACCAGCGGAAAAGTCACCGTAGACGGAGTTGACACAAGGAAGGCTACGGTAGCCCAGCTGTCAAGGAAGGTAGGCATAGTATTCCAGAACCCCGACCACCAGCTCTTCGCCGAAACCGTTGAGGAGGAAATAGCCTTCCCCCTGAAAAACTTCGGCTTCCCCCAAGACGAGATAAAGACGAGAACGGAGTGGGTGTTGGAACTCTTCAACCTCACCCGATACCGACACCACTCGCCTCTATCGCTTAGCGGAGGAGAGAAGAAAAGGGTTGCCATGGCAAGCGTTGTATCTTGGAAACCTAAATACTTGGTTCTAGACGAGCCCACCCTCGGCCAGGACAGGGAGAACAAGCTTCGGCTTAGAGAACTCTTCGAAGAGTTTATGGGAGAAGGCAGAACAATCATCATGGTAACCCACGACGTAGAGTTCACAGCTGAATGCGGCTTCAACGTGGCGCTTCTAGTCGACGGAAAAGTTTCAGCGTTAGGCTCAGCTCAGGAAATCCTCTCCAACGTGGAGCTTTTAAAGGAGGCCTCGCTGGCAGCCCCGCAGATGGCAGAGCTTTTCCTAGAGCTTGAAGGCGTGGGCGCCCAGCCTGTCTTCACGGTTGAAGAGGCTGAAAGGCTGATTTTAAGCCGGCTCATGGCTGGAGCTGAGAAGCCTTGATGACCTACAAGGGCTTCATGTTCAAGAAGGGTGAAACAAGCCTTCACAAGCTTGACCCCAGGGTTAAGTTTCTCATATCTCTGTCCTTCGTGGTCTGCAGCCTGCTCTTCGAGGAGCTGGTGGTGCTGGCTGTTCTAACCTTGGCCATGGTTCCCCTCGCCTCCAGGGGAGGCGTCCTGAAAGAATGGCTTTCCACGCTTAGGGGACTGGCTTTCCTCGCAGTTCTAATCTTCACCATAAACCTAGTGTTCATATTTTTCGGTTCAGGCAAGTCTTGGGAGTTCCCAGCTGCCATGGCCTTAAGGTTCGTGGTGGTGGTTTCCTCCTTTTCCCTCTT
>QMXU01000124.1 GCA_003662305.1 Candidatus Hecatellales archaeon | reverse complement strand
GAAGAGGCTTATGGCTAAGGGCTGGAAGCTGAGCTACGGCGACAAGGTAGGCTACGTGATAGTTAAGGGCCCTGGAAAACTCTACCAGCGGGCTGAACCCTACCTTACTGTTTCCCCAAGCGACGTAGACCTAGACTACTACGTGGAAAACCAGGTGGTTCCAGCCGCCCGCCGCATCCTCCAAATCTTCAAGGTAAACAAAAGCCAACTGCTGTCAGGGCTGCCTCCAAACAAAAAAGAAGGCTTGTTGAAGTATTTTTGAAGGGGTGCTTCCTTATGGCTTCTAGCTGCCGCAGGCTGGGCATGTGCCCCCTGCTGAGCCTCCTGAAGTTCCGCATACCATACGGTTTTCCTCGTAGAGCTTCACCCAGCAGTCTTGGCAGACCATGATGCTTCCGAGGTCTTTATGGTTCGCCATGAAGAGGCTTAAGTTTTTCCCTTTCTTACCGCAGAGCCTGCATTCTCCCATCCTTTCACGCCCAAACAAACTGTGCATTAGCACGAAATATACTTTTCGCATAAAAGCCTGTTCAGGAAATCTTGTAGACTACATCCTTCTCTCTAACCCTGTCTTTAACCTTCAAGCCTATGGACTGGCCTGGCTGGGCTTCCTGGACGGACTGATGTTCTATCTGCATGGACTCCACCGTTTGCTCCAGGTTGGTAGTTGCTCCCCTAATCATGATGCGGTCTCCAACCTTTAAGGGTGCTTTAAGCTCTACCACAGCCACGCTTATCCTAGGGAAGAAGTGGGTTACCCTTCCAACTTCAACTATTTCTCCGCTCAAACCCCGGGCACCAGACTATTCTTAAACTAATCCCCCATATTATTGTTTAGGTTACACCAGTTCGGAGGTCTAAAGGGTGGTTAAGGTCTACATTGCAGGGCCTCTCTTCACCGAAGGTGAAAGATGGCTCCTAGAAAAAGTGGACGAAGCCTGCAGACGCATGGGCTTGGAAACCTATCTTCCCCACAGGGAAACCAGCCCTAAAATGGGTGTTAAAGGCGTCTATGAAAGCCATTTGAAGGCGTTGGAGAACTGCAGCCTCATGGTGGCGGTGCTGGACGGGGCAGACATAGACAGTGGAACAGCCTTCGAGATAGGCTTCTTCAAGGCTAAAGGAAAACCTGTGATAGGGCTTAGAACCGACAGCCGAGCCCTACACCTTCCAAGATACGGTGAAACCACGGAAGTTAACCTTATGGTTCGCTTCTCTCTCAGCCGCTACGTTAAAAGCCTCAGCGAACTCAAAGAAGCCTTAAAGGGCTGGAAGCCTTAGCCTTCCTTCTTCAACCCTTCAGCTATCTGCCGACTTAGTTCCTCCACGTATCCCTGAATTTCACTATAGCTTTTCTCGGCGGGTATGCTGGAGAGGAGGTAATGTTCACCGTCTACATCCTTGATGATTCGGCATAGGTCGTAGATTATTTCGGCGTAATGGGGCTTCTCTAGCATGGGAATTCTGTGGTCGACGAGGGTGCCGTATAAAACCATGGGCCTCGCAATTACGAGTTCAGCCATTTCCTCAGGGATGTCAGGCCTACAGCACTTAACAAGCACATTGCCAAACTTGGTGAAAATGCTGCATCCTGAAAGGGGGCCGGTGAAAACTGCCTCCCCCACCAGCCTATATTAAAGGATGACTCAAAAAGGCTTCACCCTTGAAAAGGTTGGCATGAAAAACCATATAAGCTTTATTTTCCCAACGGAAAGATTTTCAGAAGCTTTCCATTACCCTTTTAAGCTTCCCCGGAGTTTAGAAGTCAAATTTATAAGCGTCTAGTTCCCCTTTCTATTGGTTTAGTCTGTGTTTAACGTATGCTCTGCAGGGCTGGTGAAAGGTTTGCCTCGCATGACTGGAGCAAAGGCTCTCCTCAAGTCCTTCCAAGAGGAAAAAGTTGAAGTAATCTTCGGAATCCCAGGGGGAGCCATCATGCCAGTGTACGACGAACTTCTAGACTCGCCGATAAGGCATGTGCTCACAAGGCATGAGCAGGCTGCAGCCCACATGGCTGACGGCTACGCCAGAGCAAGCGGGAAAGTCGGCGTGTGCATGGCTACCTCCGGTCCTGGAGCAACCAACCTAGTGACAGGTATAGCCACAGCCTACATGGATTCAACCCCCCTCGTAGCCATTACAGGGCAGATTCCAACCAGCATGATTGGTAGAGACGCCTTCCAGGAAGCCGACATCATAGGCATAACAGCCTCCATAACCAAGCATAACTTCCAGCCTCGAAAACCTGAAGAGGTCCCCTACATGGTTAAGGCAGCCTTCAGGATTGCGGACACGCCTAGGAGGGGGCCTGTCCTAATAGACTTCCCGAGAGATGTCCAAGTTGGAGAAGCTGAAATAGAGTTTCCAAGGCAGGTTAAAGAATACCCCCGCCAGCATTTCCCAGACAGCCCCCCTGAAAAGGCTGTTAAAGAGGCTGCGGAGCTTCTGCTTAAAGCCGAGAAACCGATGATTCTGGCTGGCGGAGGAGTAATAGCTGCCAGCGCCTCAGCCGAGCTTAAAAGCCTGGTTGAAGGGTTGAGGGCTCCCCTGGCCATCGCCCTAATGGCTAAAGGATGCTTCCCTGAAGACCACCCCTTATACCTGGGCCTCCTCGGAATGCATGGAATGCCCTACGCCAACATTGCTTTAACGGAGGCTGACACCGTTCTGGCTGTAGGCTTCCGGTTCTCCGACAGAACGGTTACCGCCGACATGAGCCTGCGGAAGGATGTCAACCTAATCCACGTAGACATCGATGTGGCTGAAATCGACAAGAACATCCCTGCAACCCTGCCTCTAATAGGAGACGCCAAGAAAACCCTTAGAGCCCTCCTAAGCCAAATCCGCGGGAAAACGAAGCCTGGAAGAACAAAGGACTGGCTTAACCACATAGAGAAGCTTAAAAGAAAGCATAAGCCCCCTCAAGATGAAACCCCTGAAAAACGCGGGTTCCTCAAGCCTCCGAAGCTTCTAAAAGAAATGAGGGAGCTGCTTCCACGGAAGGGTATCGTTGTAACCGAGGTCGGACAGAACCAGATGTGGGCAGCCTTATACCTGAAAGTCTACTATCCCAGAACCTTCCTGTCCTCCGGAGGGCTTGGAACCATGGGCTTCGGCTTTCCAGCAGCCCTAGGCGCCAAGGTAGCTCAGCCAGACGTTCCAGTTGTGGACGTCGCAGGCGATGGAAGCTTCCTCATGAACGAGAGGGAGCTGGCTACCTCCGTGAAGGAGAAAATCCCCGTAATAATAGTGGTAATAGACAACAGGATGCTGGGGATGGTAGCCCAGTGGCAGAGGCACCTCTACGCTGGAAGATACGCTGAAACCATCCTAGGTCAAACCCCAGACTTCGTCAAGCTGGCTGAAGCCTACGGAGCCCAAGGCATAAGGGTTGAAAGCTACCGGGAGTTCCGTAAAGCCTTCAAGGAAGCCTTGAAAAGCGATATTACCACCGTTATAGACGTGCCTGTCTCACCCGAGGAAAATGTCTACCCGATAAACCTGCCTAAAGGCCTCATCAAAACAGCTATTCAGCCTCCAACCTAGCCGACCTACCTCTAAAGGCTCCCCTATAAATTTTTAAAGCCTCAACGATTTTTCCCGGATTATTTATAAGGTATACTATCCCCCCTCCGATAACCGCAGCTACCGG
>QMXU01000123.1 GCA_003662305.1 Candidatus Hecatellales archaeon | reverse complement strand
TGATTTCCTTGCGGAGGGCTGCTTCATCTTTGTGGCCGTGGGCTTCAGCAACGATGCCGTAGTGGCTGCCGTTGGATGCCTCAATCATGCCCCACCCGATTCCCGCACCTACAAGCTCTCCGGGGTTTCCATCCATTTTAGCCATGACGCAGAAGGTTACCGTTCCAGGTGTGATTTCAAGGAGGTCAACTTTTTCAGCGTCAGGGGGGAGAATGGATGAAACATAAACTAGGTTACACTGGGAAATCCCGGCTTTAACTAGGGCTGCATCGAAAGCGTTTAGGGGTGAAACAGAACTTACAGCAGACCCGCTAGTTACGAAAAACCGTTTCGGAAGGAAGAACCCTTGAACCGGGTAGACCATTCCCTTTACTGTTTCCCCCGGAAAGTATTTTTACCGCTTTTTTAAGGGAGAAATTAATTATTAAAGTTTACCGTTGGTAGAAAAAGCGAAAAACTCATTTAAACACGATATTTCCTTTTTCTAAGGTCTAATTTGAAGTAGCTTGTAAAAATACACATAAAGATTTAAAATTTTACGGAGAAAACCTGCAAAATTCAAAATTACCACGGATGCTTTTTCCTTCCAGCCTTATACACGATGAGATTTCCAATCGTATGAGCAAGAGGCGTCACCACAACTATTACCAAGATCACCGTTGGAGTGAAAACAATCACATCCCAGTAAAGATTAGCCAAATAAGCGGAGAAAAGCCCCATAACTATGAAGTCAAGCTGGTCTAAAAACGGGACAGGATAGCCTGACGGAACGTTAAACCTACGCTTAGTGAAGGATCCAAGCAGGTCTCCGCCTACAGCCCCCACAGAAGCCGCCGCGCCAACCAGAAGGCATCCTTCAAAGGGGACATCCCCGTAGATGATGGAAGAAACGAGGCTTAAAATTAAGGCTGCTAAAACACCGAGGAGGATACCTAAGAAGGTTCCTCTAACGGTTTTTCCGTCTCCCAGAATTCTCTTGCCGTCAGGAAGCCTTCTGCCTCCGTCTAGGGGTTTCCCTCCTCCCAGGAGGAGAGCCATGCCGTTGGCAGTATAGGCTGGCACGATAACCAGTAAAATGGAGAAAACCATTAGAGCCCAGCCAACAATCACGGCGTCTTTAAACCCCTTAACCATTATACCAAGCGGTCTGGAGAATTAAGCATGCTCATCCATATAAAACGTTAATTGCCTAAAACTTTTGTAGAACCTTTAAGCTTCAACTTAATGATAAGCCCAGGTTGAAAGGCTGGAAGGGAGACACCGTGAAGGCTGCCTTGGAAGGTTTCATAGTAAACTTCAGAAGAGGGCCGAAAACCCAGAAAGCCGACGAGCTAATTGTGGAAATTCCGGAGGTTAACAGCAGAGCCAAGGCTTCACCCCTCATCGGAAGGAAAGTACTGCTGAAGCTGAGTGAAGAAAAAACAATCGTAGGGAAAGTGGTTTCAACGCATGGGGGTAAGGGCAGACTGAGGGTGAGGCTGAGGAAGGGACTGCCAGGGCAGCTGCTTACAACCCGTGTGAGAATAGTTTAGTCTTCCCCCAGCCTGACAAGTCTTCTTTTCAGGACGTAAATGTAGGCTGGGATTTCATTTAGAAAGCTTGGCAGCTTTGAAACCGGGACAATAGGTGTTCCATCCAAGATTTTTTGGGACGTTTCGAAAAGGGTTACTACTACGGGAATTACGTAGAATTTACGGTTGATTTTTCTCCCCATTTTAACCCTTAAAATGCTTACGTTATTCCTCCTTCCGAGGGCTTCGACCCTCCTATTTTGGGCTTCAACGATCTTTAAGGCCTCAGAGCTGCGTAGAGGCTTTTTCCAGTGTTTGCAGTCTACTAGGAGAGCCGTCTCACCTTTCACAGCGAAAACGTCTATCTCAGAAAATCTTCCTTCAACCTTAATTTTCAGGTGTGAAACAGCCTTATAGCCGTTAAGCTCTAAAGCCTGCTTAACAGCTTTCTCAAATTCGCTCCAAGAAAGATTTTTGCAGGCTTCATCAGGGGAAACCCCAAGCCTTACGGCTTTCAAAGCCAGTTGAACCCGCTGGAGAGGGGAAACCTTGAAGCCTCCCCTAACCTTGCTTGACAGGCCTTCCCCCGCAAAGCTCTTCAGCGTTAAGGATGCTTCCCTGCTTGTTAGGAGGGAGGCTTCCGCCAGATCCTTAGCTTTGATTAAACGGCTTTCCATGGTTAACTTTAAAAGTGCTAAAACTGCTTCACGCAGGATTCCAGTGTGAAGCTTCCCGTTTCCGCTCATGGTCAGCGAAATTATTAAGAGCTTGTTTACTTCATTTAAGTTGCGTTCCTCCTAGTGGTGGATGGGAATGGGGCTTACACTGGCTGAGAAAATCCTCAGCGAAGCCTTAGGCAGAAAGGTGGAAGCAGGAGACCTGGTAATCACCAGCGTAGACTTGGTTATGGCTCACGACGGGACAGCTCCTCTAGCCATAAAATCCTTCAGGGAAATGGGTGGAGAACAGGTTAAGCATCCTGAAAAAGTTGTTTTCGTGATAGACCACATCGCCCCCAGCGCCTCAGAAGATGTTTCCAAACTTCACAAGCTCATGAGGGAGTTCGCCTCCGAGCAGGATATAAGAAACTTCTACGATGTGGGGGAAGGAGTCTGCCATCAAATCCTTGCTGAAAAACATGTGGAGCCCGGCATGATCGTGGTCGGCGGAGACTCTCACACCTGCACACATGGAGCCCTGGGGGCCTTCGCCACGGGGGTAGGCAGCACTGAGGTGGCTGCTGTCCTCAAAACAGGGAAAATCTGGTTTAAGGTTCCTGAAACCCTCAAAGTAACGGTTGAAGGAGAGTTGCCGCCAATGGTTACACCTAAAGACCTTAGCCTCCACATAGTGGGAACCGTTAGGGCTGACGGAGCCACCTACAAGGCTGTGGAATACACAGGCGAAACTGTTAAGCGTATGAGTGTTGAGGGAAGGCTGACCCTCTCAAACATGGCCGTTGAAATGGGAGGCAAAACAGGCCTAATAGAGCCAGATGAAGCAACCCTCCAATATCTGGAAAGCAAAGGCCGAGGAGCCGGTAAACCCTTGAAAAGCGATGGTGACGCTGAATATTCCGACGTCATGAGCTTCGACGCTTCAAAGCTTGAGCCTCAGGTGGCAGTGCCTCCAACCGTTGACAACGTTAAGCCTGTAAGCGAGGTTGAAGGGTTAGAGGTAAACCAGGTTTTCTTGGGTTCCTGCACTAACGCGAGGGTTGAAGACCTGAGGCTGGCTGCCCGCCTCCTCAAAGGCAGAAAAATTCATTCAGATGTTAGAATGCTTGTGGTTCCTGCTTCAAGAAGCGTCTACCTTCAAGCCTTAAGGGAAGGCCTGGTAGAGGTTTTCCTTGAAGCAGGCTGCATAATGTGTAACCCCGGGTGTGGAGTATGCGTTGGAGGGCATCAGGGCGTTCCAGCACCGGGAGAAGTGGTTTTAAGCACCTCCAACAGGAACTTTGTAGGGAGGATGGGCTGCGCGGAAGCTGAAATATATCTGGCATCTCCAGCCACCGCAGCCGTTTCCGCCCTAACAGGAAAAATTACGGACCCAACCGGGTGGAGGGAGACAAGGTGAAAGTTAAAGGTAAAGCCTGGAAGTTCGGCGACGACATAAACACGGACATCATAATCTCAGGAAAAT